>CAISKJ010000193.1 GCA_903885885.1 uncultured delta proteobacterium | reverse complement strand
TGGTGTCGGTGCCGCTGTAGAAGCCGTCGCTGGTGACGCAGCGCGGGGAGTTGACCGTGCGGGTGACGAAGATGCGGTTGCTCACGGGCGTGTTGTCGGCGGCCGCGGCGAGCTGCAGGTCCTGGTCGAGGAAGCGCACCGCGAGGTCGGCGCGCAGGCGCGTGACCCACGGCGTCGAGAGGCCGCGCGTGGCGAGGGCCCAGTCGCTCTGGGCCTCGGGTCCCAGTTGCCACTGGTAGTTCTGCGCGTTCTCCGCGGCCTCGACGATCCACGCGCGCCCGCCGGCCGCGGCCACCGTGGCGCGAAACACGTCGTTGTAGTTGCTGGTGTTGGTGCCCCAGTCCCACACGATGTCGTTGGGGTTGATGGCGCGCGTGGGAAAGTTCTGCGTCTCCCAGCGGCCTTCGCCCACCACCATGAGGTTGATGCCCACCTTGTCGGCGGCGCCCGCGGCCACCATGCGCAGCGGGAGCACCGGGCTCGGCGTGGCGAAGCGCACGCGCACGGGCACCATGGCCTGCACGCCCTGACCGGGGCGCAGGCGCATCGCATAGAAATCCATGTGCAGGTCGTTGTACCCGCGGATCACGGGCTCGATCGCCGGGGGGATGGCGTACCCGTTGGAGCGCAGCCACGTGGCGAGCGCGTCGGCGTCCGTGCTGCGCAGGAGCACGCTCTGGTAGGGCCCCACGGTCTCGGTGCGAATCACCTGCACGGTGCCGTCTTCGCGGGCGTTGGGCGCCGACGTGGCGCTGGCGCCAAAGCCCCCGCCCGACGCGCGCGAGGGACAGGGCGCGGGCGCCTGGATCACCGGCGCCGTGGCGCCGTCGAGCTGGTCGAAGAACTCCGACGCGGCCACCATCACCTGCACGTCGCCGCGGACCGGGAGCACCCACGAGAAGTCTTCGGGGCGCCCCGCGTATCGGATCTGATCCCACAGGATCGACTCGTCGCTGTGAAGGGCCATCACCATGCGGTGATCGGTCACCACCTGGACGGTCTGCGAGGGGCCGAAGCAGCCGCCGCAGGCCTCCGCCGCGGTGGGGGCCCCCGCCGTTGCGAGCGCCGCCAGCACGAAGGCCATCCCGTTCGATCGAAGCGTCGTGAGCATGTGTGCTCTCCCGTTGAGCAAGTGTCGGTCCAACGCGGATCGTCGTGGGATGAAGGCATTTGCGCAAGGGGCGTGTGGGTCACGCTGTGCCACGGGGCCACGCGGGGCGTGACGGCGGGTGACGCGGTGTAGAGATCACCGGGCGATGTTGTTAGCTTCGCGCGCCATGGACGAAGGACCTCCGAGCGCGCCCGGACCGCTGCGCGTGGTGCAGCCGCCGAAGCCCCTCACGGTGGGCGAGCTCAATCGCACCGTGAAGGCCAGCCTCGAGGAGCGCTTTCCGGTGCTGCTCTGGGTCGAGGGCGAGATCGCCGAGGCGAAGGTGTTCGCGAGCGGCCACGTGTACTTCGTGCTCAAAGACGACCGCGAAGAGGCACGCCTGTCGTGCGTGATGTGGAAGGGCAAGGCCCAACAATCGCGCGCGAAGCTGGTGAAGGGCGAGCGCGTGCAGCTCAAGGGCAGGCCCTCGCTCCACGCGCCGCAGGGGCAGTATCAGTTCATCGCCGACTCGGCGGTGCAGGCGGGCGCGGGCGCGGCCGCCGCAGCCCTCGCCGCGCTGAAGGAGCGCCTCGCCGCCGAGGGGCTCTTCGCGCCCGAGCGCAAGCGTCGCCTGCCGCGGTTTCCGCGCACCATCGGCGTGGTGACGAGCGCGTCGGGCGCGGCCTTCGGCGACATCTGCAGCACCGTGCACGGGCGCTGGCCCGCCCGCATCGTGCTCGCGCCCACGCTGGTGCAGGGCCCCGAGGCGCCCGCGCAGATCGTGAAGGCCCTCGTGGCGCTGCAGCGGGTGCGCGGGCTCCACGTGGTGATCATCGGCCGCGGCGGCGGCGCGAGCGAGGACCTCGCGGCCTTCAACGACGAGCGCGTGGCGCGGGCCATCGCCGCGTGCAGGGTGCCCGTGGTGTCGGCCGTGGGGCACGAGATCGACCACACCGTCGCCGACCTCGTCGCCGATGTGCGCGCGTCGACCCCCACCAAGGCCGCGGAGATGTGCACGCCGAAGTTCTCCGAGGAGCGCGAGCGCCTCGACCTCATTCGGCACCGCCTCGGCAACGCGCTCAGGCTCAAGACGCGCTCGCTGTCGCTCTCGCTCAAGCGCATGCAGCCGCGCGACCCGCAGCGCCGCCTCAACGACGCGCGGCAGCGCCTCGACGACCTCGCGCGCCGCGCCGAAGACGTGCTGCGCGCCCGCGTGCGGGCCCACGGCGACGCGCTCGCCCGCGCCGAGAAGGCCCTCGCCGGGTCGCACCCGCAGGCGCGCCTCGCCACCGACGCGGCCACGCTCGAGGGCCTCGCGCGGCGCCTCGGGCCCGCCGTTCCGCGCTCGACGGAGCGCAGCGCGCAGCGCGTCACCGACCTCGACGGGCGCCTGCGCCGCGCCGTGGCGCGCAAGCTCGACGTGCAGAAGCAGCGCCTCGGCCTCGCCGCGGGGCGCCTCGACGCGCTGTCGCCCGTGGCCATTCTCGCGCGCGGCTACGGCGTGGTGCTCCACGACGGCCGCGCGATGACCGACGCGCGCGCCGCGCAGCCCGGCGACGCAATCACCGTGCGCCTCCACGACGGCGAGCTCGACGCGCGCGTCGAGGCCGTGCGGCCGACATGAGCCCCGCGCCGCGGACCCGCTGATGTTGCGACTCGCGCTCCTCGGTCACCCCGTCGCCCACTCGCGCTCGCCCGCGATGATGCGCGCCGCCCTCGAGGCCATGGGCCTCGACGGTGTGTACGTTCCCTTCGACGTGGCGCCCGAGCGCCTCGCCGACGCGGTGAAGGGCATCGCCGCCCTCGGCTTCGACGGCGCCAACGTGACGCTGCCCCACAAGTCGTCGGTGCTGCCCCACCTCGCGCGCGTCGACGCCACCGCGCAGCGCGTGGGCGCGGTGAACACCCTCGCGCGCGCGGGCGACGGCTTCGCGGGGCACAACACCGACGTCGACGGCCTCCTCGGCGCGCTGCGCGCGCACGGCGCAGACCCGCGCGACGGCGACGTGGTGGTGCTCGGCGCAGGCGGCGCGGCGCGCGCGGCCGCCGTCGGCGTAGCCCTCGCGGGCGCCCGCAGCGTCACCGTGATCGCGAGACAGGAAATGTCAGCCCTCTCGGTCGCCGAGGCGGCGCAGCACGCCGCGCGGTGCCACGCGCTCGCGGTGGGTCTGGGCACGGCGGGGGCCGAGCGCGCGCTCGCACACGCGACGCTGGTGGTGCAGGCGACCTCGTGCGGCATGGCGGGCGGCGCGCCGAGCGACGCGCTCCTCGCGGGCGCCGACCTCGCGCGGTGCCGCCGCGAGACGCCGGCGATCGACCTGGTGTACGTGCCCGCGGTCACGCCATGGATGGACGCCGCCGACCGCGCGGGCCTGCGCGTGCTCGCGGGCGCCGGCGCCGAGATGCTCGCGCGCCAGGGCGCCGCCGCGCTGCGACGCTGGGCGAACCGCGAGCCCCCGCTCGACGTGATGCGCCTCGCGCTGGGCCTGTAGCGGCGCGCGGAGTTGACATGGGGCCGCGGGGCGTGAGAACGAAGCGCACCGCCCCCGTAGCTCAGTGGATAGAGCAGCGGCTTCCTAAGCCGAAGGTCGCAGGTCCGACTCCTGCCGGGGGTGCCGTTTCCAGAGGTGATTGCAACCGCAGGAGCCTCCAGAGCAGCCCGAAGCGCCCCCTTTGCAATCAGCGCTGCAATCAGCGCGAGGCCTTCGCCCGCATGGGGATCACGGACGCGGTCGGGGCCGAGAACGCGGCCACGGCGCCGGGCGTCGGGACCGCGATCACCGCGGCATCGTCGCAGTAGGTGCAGACGTAGCGCTCTGTGGTCTGGACGTCGGCGTGCCCGACGAGGTGCGAGATGGTCTTGAGCGGCACCCCCGCGCGGTGCAACTCGGTGACCCAGCGCCGGCGCGCGTCGTGGGGACGGTACGTCTTCGGGGCCCCGGTCGCCTCCGCGGCCCGGTCTGCCTGCTCTGCGAACCACCACTCGCTCACCCCCGACCGCTTCTGTTTGCCGTGCGGCTCGTCGCGCCATGCGATGAACCGGCGCAACACCCCGATGCTCTCGGCCGAGAGCGCGATCTCGCGGGGCTTGTAGCCCTTCGAGGTCCAGGCCTCGGAAGCCACCCCGGCTTCGGGCATGAGCGTCACGCCCGTTCGCGTGAGCCACGCCTCGCTCATCATGCGGGCCTCGTCGATCCTGAAGCCCGTCGCCTCGAGCGCACGGGCGCACACGAGGACGACGCGGCGCTCGATGCGTGTCGGCGCGCGGCCTTCGCGCGGGGCGTCTACGGCGTGGTGAGCGACGAGCGCGCGAGCGACGCGCGCGCGGAGGTCGACGAGTCGCGCTTCGGTCGGCGGCCGCCGAAGGCGCAGGCGGGCGCGGTGGAGGGCTTCAACCTGCACGCGAGCGTGGTGATCGCGGCGCGCGACATCGAGGGGCGCGAGCGGCTGC
>CAISKJ010000192.1 GCA_903885885.1 uncultured delta proteobacterium | reverse complement strand
GTGTGCGCGCGCGGTCATCGACGAGACGGCGTCGCTCCACGGCGTGGCGCGCGGGGCGCGTAGCGAAGTGGCCGTCGGCGAGCACGGCGCGGTGGTCGTGCGCGAGGGCGAGGTCTGGCAGTCGCGCGTGGGCGTGCGATCGACGGCGCTGTTCACTGTGTGGGGCCGCGGGGCCGACCGGGTGCACGTCGCGGGCGCGCAGGGCGCGTACCTGCAGAGCACCGACCGCGGGCGCTCGTGGCGCGCGGTGTCGACGGGCGTGGCGAACCACATCGTCGCGTTGCGCGGCGCGGGCCCCGGCGCGCTCGTGGCGCTCACGGGCGGCATCTCGGCGATACGATCGAACGACGAGGGCGCGCGGTGGCAAGAGGTTCCGTTGGGCACGGAGCGCGCGGGGGTGGCGCTGTGGGCGGCGTCGCCGACGGAGCTCGTCGCCGTGGGCGCGCGCGGCGCGGTGGCGCGCTCGAGCGACGGCGGGCGCTCGTGGGCGCCGCGGGTGAGCGGCGTGCGCGTGGCGCTCTTCGCGGTGTGGGGCAGCGCGCGCGACGACGTGTGGGCGGTGGGCTCGAGCGGCACGATCGTTCACTCGCGCGACGCGGGCGAGACGTGGGAGACGCGCGCGAGCGGCACCACGGCCGACCTCACGGGCGTGTGGGGCAGCGCGCGCGGCGACGTGTACGCGGTGGGCAAAGCGGGCACGGTGCTGCGCCTCGACGCGACAGGGAGCACATGGCGGCGCGTGGCGACGGGCACCGACGCGGCGCTCTTCGGCGTGTGGGGCAGCGGACGGGATGACGTGTACGCGGTGGGCTCGGGGGGCGTGGTGCTCCACGCGACGGCGGGCGGCACGCGCTGGGCGCTCGAAGAGAGCGGCACCGCGGAGGATCTGCTCGCCGTCTGGGGCAGCGGCGCCGACGACGTGTACGCGGTGGGCTACGCGGGCACCGTGCTGCATCGGTGGTGAGAGGCGGGGCGAGAGCGACGCTCTGTTCACTCCAGGGCGACGTTGCCAGAATTACCTTCAATGAAGGCACTTCGCGGCAGCGGGGGTGAGGTCACGCAAGAGGCTAGAAGACAGGGAGATTGGGAAACGTCGCCCTGCTCTTCGCACAGACGCAAGAGAGCCGAAGGAGACCCCTCTGCGATAGTGCATCAGAGCTGGCGGAAACCACCCAGGCCGACAGTCCAGACGTTGACCGGACTGAGCACGTCTTGAACGACGACGACTCCACCGGGCAGGCTCAACCTGAGAGACGGATCGCCGTCTTGGGTCGTCGTTCGTTGATCTTGCATGGTGACGGTGGTCGTCGTGCTCCGAAAGATGAGCCCGGTTCGAACGCTGTTGAAGCCGCACACGCCGAACCCCGAGTTGGCGCGACCGTACAGCGTTTGCCCGCCGCACGTGATTTCAACTCGGCAGTTGTTGTGCTGCGAGTTTGTGACCTGCTGCACCTGGACCGTGCAGCTTGCGCCCGGCAGCGTTGGTGCGGTGCCCGACGTCGTAACGACACGACCCGCGTAACGAAACACCAGCCCCTGCGGCGCCGGGGGAGCGACGGGCGGCGGTGCCACGATGGGCGGCGCTGCAACAACAGGCATGCCGACCGGCGTAGGAGCGACGAACTGCTGCGTGTTCTGGTAGGGCGCGGAGGAGCCGAGCGCGCCCGGCGCATTGTTGGCGTCACCGACCACGAGCTGCTCGGAGACGTCAGTCGCCTCACAGCCCGAGAGGCGAGCAAGGTTGACGAAGCTCCCCCCGCGAGCACGAACGAACACATACGCGAGGTCGATCTCGTGGCCATTGAGCAACACGCGGTGAAGGCCTGAGGCGTCGACGGTATCGACGGCCTCGACAACGCGCTGAACACTGGCCGAGGCGGGATCGAAGTGCTGTCCGCAGGGTTCGCAGAGCTGGAGAAACGGCCGCCCTGGACGCAGGTGGATGACCGCCGCGGCGGCCTGCCCAGCGGGCACGAGCTGACATTGATCTGCGAGCGCTTCTTCTGAATAGAAGACAAACGATACAAGGGCCGCGACGAGCGCCAGCAACCCCGAAACGTTCTTTCCCATGGCTTCCTCTTCGAAATGACGAGACGGTTGTGCCCCGAACAATGCCGCGAGCATGGCTATCATCGGTACATGATAGCAGTCAATCGTCTCGGCTATTCATTGACTAAGTTACTTGTTAAGCCGCCCTCGTCGAAGTGGGGAGCCCGCGACGGCGCGGCGCTCGACGGGGGCCTGGCGCGCTATGCGCGGTTGCGCCGTCAGGACGGGCTCACGCGGCGAATGCGTCTCGCTGCCGCACGAAGACCGCGCGCACGGCGAAGGCGTGCAGCACGAGCGCCGCGGGAACGGTCGCGAAGTAGAGCCCGAACTAGTAGCTCGGGTGCTGCAGCCCGTCGTACGCGAGCCCTACGATGGGCACCGCGCCCACCGCGGCGACGACGAGCGCCGCGCGGCGCGTGCGGAGGTCGGCGAGGGCGCGGTCGCCCATGACGAGCGCGTTGCCCGCGCGCCAGACGAGCGTGGCGCACCACACGCTCAGCGCGAGCAGGGTGAGCAGCGCGCCGTCCCACACGAGGCCGACGGCGGTGACGGGTCTCACGCTGAAGTGACGAAACCCGCCGGGGCCCACCGAGAGCGCGAGCAGCAGGGCGCCCGCGAGCGGGAGCGCGAGTTGACCGACGAGCCAGCACGAGAAGGCCGCCGCGCGCAGGGGCCACGGCGGCGTCGCGCGGGGCGGCGATGCGGTGCGCCGCACCTCGCGCTCGATCAGGTGCCGCACCGTCGGGATGATCAGCACCCCCAGGGCCAACTCCACGATGAGCCGCAGCGTGTCCATTGCGCGAGACCATAGCGCCCTTGCGCAAGGGCCGCGCGACCGCTCACCTACCGGGCGCGACCGTTCGCCGATCTCGATCGTCGCGGGCGTCGGGCGGAGGTACCTTCGCGCCCCTATGGAACGCACGGGCGTTGAGCTGTTGATGCCCGCGTTCATGCGCCCGCTCACGGCGCGCGAGAGCCCCTTCGGGCGCCTGTCGGTGTTTCACGACACGGTGCACGACGCGCACATTCTCGTGAACGACACGACGTGGCACGGCTGGCAGTTTCGCGAGCCCGCGCGCCTCGACGAGCCCACGGGCTACTACGCGCACGGCTCTCCCATCGCGGGGCTCATGGCCTCGCTGCGGCCGGGCGCGCGCGTGGCGGTCGTGGGCCTCGGCGCGGGCGTCATGGCCTCGCTCGCCGCCCGCGGCCAGTCGGTGACCTTCTACGAGCTCGACCCCGCCGTGATCGAGCTCGCGCGCGACCCGGCGTGCTTCTCGTTCCTCCTGCGCTGCGAGGCGCGCGTGTCGGTGCGCGAGGGCGACGCCATCGAGCGCATCGTCGAGGCCCCGCCGGGCTCCTTCGACCTCATCGCCGTCGACGCCTTCTCGGGCGACGCGGTCTCCGAGGGGGTGCTCTCGCCGCGCGCCATCGAGCGCTTCATCTCGCGCCTCGCGCCCGATGGCCTCGCCGCGTTTCACCTCACGTCGACGACGCGCGGTCACGATCACCGCCCCGAGTTCGCCCGCGCCGCCCGCGGCCTCGCCTGCGCCGTGAGCGACTACCGCTCGGCCCCGCTCGCGCGCGATCCGTCGCTCGAGATCGACCCCGACGTCGACCTCTCGGCGCCCGTCGCGTGCCGCTGGGCCGTCGCGTCGCCGAGCCCCGCCGCCGTCGCGCGCCTCACGCGCTGGGCGCCGCTCGCCGAAGGCCCGCGCTGAGATGGATTCGCGCGCCCTTCAGGGCAGGCGCAGGTCGGGGCGCAGCGCGGCTACGCGGCGGCGCTCGGCGGCGAAGGCGCGACCCTTCGGGAGCATGAGGCTCCGCAGCGAGGGGAGGAGCACCAGCGCGTCGGGCACGTGCGTGAGCGGGTTGTCGACGAGCGACAGGTCGACGAGCGCCTCGAGCTTCCAGAGCGCGGGAGGAACCTCCGTGAGCTCGCACGCCGAGAGGTACACCTGGCGCAGCGAGCGCAGCGCGGCGAGGCCGTCGAGGTGCGCCCCGATGCCCGCGTTGCCGTTGAGCGCGAGCGAGGTGAGCCGCGGGCAGCGCGCGAGCACCGCGAAGGCCTGCGCCCAGTCGAGCGAGGCGATGCCCTCGAGGTGAATGAACTCCACGGGGCTCTCCCCGAGGTCGTCGGGCAGGCGCGTGAGCGCCGTCTCCGAGAGCAGCAGGCGCTGCAGCGCGGGGAGCGCGCCGAGCCCGTCGGGCAGGGCCTCGAGCGGGTTCTGTCCGACGTACAGCGACAAGAGCGAGGTGAGCTCGCCGAGCCAGGGCGGGAGCGTGCGCAGCAGGTTGCGCTGCAGCCCGAGGTGCGTGACGCCGCGCCGCGCGCGCAGCGCCTCGGGCACCTCGACGAGCTTGCGCCCCGTCAAAATGATCTGCGGCGCCGACGACTCGAGGATCGATTGCAGGGTGGGGGCGGTCATCGGTGAGCGCATCGGTACCGCGCCCGGGGCTCGCGCGTCGAGCCTCCGCGAATCCGCTCGGCGCGCACTCGCGCCCCCGCGGCGCCTTCTGGTAGGGTCCGCGGCGATGAAGTTCGCGGCACGGTGGGGTGTGGTTCTCGGTCTCTCGTTGGCAGCCTGCGGCGAGGAGTCGCCCGCGCCCGGCCCCGACGCGTCGCCCGTCGACGCGCCGGTCGTCGTCGACGCCCCCGTGGTCACCGACACGGCGCGCCCCGACGTGGCCATCGACGCGCCCGTCGACGCGGGGCCGCGCGCCATGTTCTCGCCGTGCACGAGCCGCACGCAGTGTGGCCCCGGCACCCTCTGCTCGTCGATCGCCGAGGGCTACCCCGGCGGGTCGTGCACGCGCGCCTGCACCACCGACACCGACTGCGGCGACTCGGGCATCTGCTGGCCCGTCGGCAGCGGGCGGCGGTGCGTCCCCCGCTGCACCACCAGCGACGACTGCCGCGAGGGCTACGCGTGCCTGGGCATCTCGGGGCGCGACGACAGCGCGTGCTTCCCCCACTGCACGGCCGACGCGCAGTGCGCGCCCATGGCGTGCAACCAGTGGTCGCGCGAGTGCGGCCCGCCCGTCGACACCTCCCGCGGCGACAACGGCGCGCCGTGCAACACGGCCCTCGAGTGCCGCAGCGAGCGCTGCACCCGCGAGATCAACAGCGAGGGCAACCCTACGGGCTCCCTCGGGGGCATCTGTTACAGCCTCTGCACGGTGCTCGAGAACTCCGAGTACCTCGGGGCCAACATCCCCCGCTCCAACTGCCCCATGGGGAGCGTGTGCCCGCGCGACTCGAGCACCATGCCCGGCGGCGTGGGCCTCTGCCGCGTCGAGTGCCGCACCAACGACAACTGCCGACCGGGCTTCATCTGCGTGCACCCGGGGCGCTCCGCGGGCGACCCCACGCCGTACACCAACGGCTACTGCGCGGCGATGAACTGCCGGTACATGACGCAGATGTGCCCCGCCTTCGCGACCTGCACCACCACGCGCACCGACGACGCCGGCGTGGCCATCGGCGGCATCTGCGTGCGCAACGACCCCGACGGCGGCGACGGCGCCACCGATGCCGCGGTCGACGCGTCGAGCGACCTCGGGGCCGACGCGCCTCCCGCCGACGCGCCCGCCGCCGACGCCGCGGTGACGGCCCCCGACGCAGCGGGCTGACGGGCGCGTAACTTGTTTTCCCCCGCGTGACCGGAGCAAAGATCACCGATGCCTTCGGCGACCGACTCCCGCGACGAGATGAAGAAGGCCGAGGGCCGCGCCCCGCGGTGGACGTCGGCTGTGCTCGCCGTGGTGGCCATCGTGCTCGTGTCGGTGGCCGTGGCCTCGCGCTCGGCCGACCGCGAGAGCGGCACGGAGCAGGAGCGCGACCCCCTCGAGCTCGCCGACCCGGCCGAGCTTCGCCAGGTGGTGACGGCCATCTCCGAGGTGATCCGCGCCACGCAGCCCGCGCAGGAAGACCGCGCCATCGAGGCGCTCGCGCAGATCACCCCGCGCAGCCCCGGCGCCGCCGACCTGCGCGACGCGTGCCTCACCACGTACCGCTCGCCGCGCGACGCCGAGCGGCTCCTGCGCGAGGGCGCGCGGCTGCTCCCGGCCGACGGCGGCGCGGCGCCCCCCGAGGCCACGGTGCGCCTCGAAGAGATCTCGCTCCGGGCGCGCACGCTCATCACCGAGGCCCGCGAGACGCTCGACCGCTGCAACGCGCTCTACCAGTCGGGCGCCACGCGCCTCAACCTCGAGCCCGCCCGCCGCGCGCGCCGCCAGCAGTAACGTAGATTGCCTTTGTAGAAGGCACTTCACACAAAACGACGGCGGCGCTGTCACAACAACCACCCCCCGCGCATTGGTCGCTCGAACCCCCTCTCAACCGCACAGGGAGCAGTGACCATGGCGATGCCCGCGATCCTCCGCACGATGTTCGAAGCCCACGACCCGACCCCCGCGCGCGCCTCTTCGGGCGGTGTGCTGGTGTGCCCCGACGGGCGCGCCCTGCCGCTGCGGCAGACGTCGCTGCGGTCGCGCGCGCGCGGCGGCCTGGCGCGCACCGTGGTGCGGCAGATCTTCGTGAACCCCTACGACGACGCCCTCGAGGTCACCTACAAGCTCCCGCTGCCGGCCGACGGCGCCGTGAGCGGGTTTCGCTTCGAACTCGACGGCGTCGTGGTGGTGGGCGAGGTCGACCGCAAGCACCGGGCGCGCGAGCGCTACGAGCAGGCCATCGTCGAGGGGCGCACCGCGGCCCTCCTCGCGCAGGAGCGGGCCGACCTCTTCACGCAGCGCGTGGGCAACATTCCCCCGCGCAGCACGCTCGTGGCCGAGGTGACCGTCGACCAGCGCCTCGCGTGGCTCGACGAGGGCGCGTGGGAGTGGCGCTTCCCCTCGGTGGTTGGGCCCCGCTACCTCGGCGCCGAGGGGCGCGTGCCCGACGCCGACCGCGTGCGCGTCGAGGTCGCCGACCGCGCGCTGCCGCACCGCATGGAGCTCGCGCTCACCGTGGCCGACGCCATCGTGGGCGGGTACAAGCCCGCGTCGACCTCGCACGCGCTCGAGGTCACGCGGGGCGACGACGGCGTGACCGCCACCTTCCGCGACGGCGCGGGCGAGCGCCTCGACCGCGACGTGGTGGTGCGCTGGCCCGTCGCGACGCCCGAGGCGGGGCTCTCCCTCGACGTGGCGCGCGCGCCCGCCGGGGCGAGCGACGTCGGGGCGCGCTACGGCGTGCTCACGATCGTTCCGCCCGAGGCGAGCGCGAAGGCGCGGGCGCTGCCGCGCGACCTCATCTTTCTCATCGACACGAGCGGCTCCATGGGCGGAAGGCCCCTCGAGCAGGCCGCGCGCGTCGCGAGCGCGATGATCGACACGCTCACGCCCGAAGACCGCATCGAGGTGATCGAGTTCGCGTCGGCGCCGCGCCGCTGGATGCCCACCGCGGTGCCCGCGACGTACACCAACCGCCGCGAGGCCATCGCGTGGGTGCGCGCCCTGCGCGCGGGCGGCTCGACGGAGATGCGCGCGGCCCTCCTCGACGCGCTGCGCCCGCTGCGTGACGGCGCGCAGCGGCAGGTGGTGCTCATCACCGACGGGTACATCGGCTTCGAGCGCGAGATCATCGAGACGGTGTACGCGAAGCTCCCGCGCGACTGCCGCCTGCACACGCTGGGCGTCGGCTCGGCGGTGAACCGCGCGCTGACGGGCCCCGCGGCGCAGGCCGGCCGCGGCCTCGAGGTGGTGCTCGGCCTCGACGAAGACGCCGAGCGCGCCGCGCGCCGCATGGTCGAGCGCACCCACGCGCCCCTCGTGACCGAGCTCACCGTCGACGGCGAGGGCGTCGAGGCGACGTCGCCCGCGCGCCTGCCCGACCTCTTCGCGGCCTCGCCGGTGCTCGTCTCGCTGCGCCTCGGGCGCCCTGGTACGACCGTCCGGGTGCGCGGTAAGACTGCTCGCGGCGACTGGGAGCAGACCCTGCGCGTGCCCGCCGAGGCGCCCGCCGACGGAGGCGCCGCGCGCGCCCGCTTCGCCCGCGACCGCGTCGAAGACCACGAGTTGCACCTGGCGGCCGGCGGCTTCGCGCAGGAGATCAACGCCGACATCGAGGCCCTCGGGGTCACCTTTCAGATCGCGACGCGGCTCACGTCGTGGGTGGCCATCAGCCACGCGCGCACCGTGGGCGACGACGTTCCGCGCCGCAGCGAGGCGCAGCCCCACGAGGCCGTCTACGGCGCCTCCGTCGAGGGGATGGGCCTCCGCGCGGCGGCGCCGCGCACGACGACGGGCGCGTTCCCGGTGCAGCCGCTCGAGAGCGCGCTCATGGGCGGGAGCTTCGACGATGGGATGTTCATGCAGGGAGCTCCGGCGCCCGGCGCCCCGCGGCCCCGGTCGGCGCCCGCGCGCGATGGGACGTCTCCCCTCGCCGTGAGCCCCGCGCGCTCGTCGGCCACCGAGGCCCGCGAGGAGTCGATGGCCTCGCTGTCGATGCCCGTCTCCGTGTCGCCGTCGCTCGCCGCGCCGTACGCCACGCGCACGCGCTCGTCTGTGCGCGGGTGGCTCGTCGCGCTCGTGGCGCTCCTCGTGATGGCCCTCGTCGGGTGGATGATCTACCGCGCGCTCGAGGCCTCGCGCACACAGCCCGCGGCGCCGCGTACGACGCTCGCGCCCCCCGCGCACCGGTAACCGATGGACCTCGACGCGCACCTCCCACAGATCGTCGCGGGCGACGCCGACGCCTTCGGGCGCTGGGCCTCCGCGGCCGAGCAGGAGCTCCGCGTGAGCCTGCGCCCCTTCGCCGCCGCGGCCGACTGCGAGGCCGTGCTGCAAGAGGCCCTGCTCCGCGTGTGGCAGGTGGCGCCGCGCTTCGAACCCGACGGGCGCCCCAACGCGCTCCTGCGGTTTACGGTGCGCGTCGCGCGCAACCTCGCGCTCGGCGAGGCGCGCCGCCTGCGGTCGACTCCGCTCGACGACGAGGCCCTCGAGCGCGCCCAGCACGCGGCGGCCGGGCCCGCGCCCGCGGGCGCCGACCCGTGGCTCCGGCAGGTGATCGCCGCGTGTCGCGACGAGCTCCCCGAGAAGCCCGCGCAGGCCCTCGGCGCGCGGCTGGGCGCGGGCGGCAGCGAGCCCGACGAGACCCTCGCCGCGCGCCTCAACATGCGCGCCAACACGTTTCTGCAGAACGTGACACGCGCCCGCAAACTGCTCGCAGAATGCCTCTCGCGGCGAGGCATCGACCTGGAGGCCGAGTGGCGATGACCGACCCCGAACACGATGCGCTCGTCGAGGCCGTGGCGGGGGCCTACCGCGAGCGTGACGCGCGCGGTGTCGTGCGCTCGCACCCCGCCTGGCACGACCTCGACGCGACGGGCCGCGAGGCGGCGTGG
>CAISKJ010000191.1 GCA_903885885.1 uncultured delta proteobacterium | reverse complement strand
CGGTGCGGCTCTTCGACGCCGAGGGGCGCGCCGTGCCCTACGCCGAGGTGGCCGTCACCAACGACCGCGGGGTGGCGGTCGACGTATTGCGCGAGGCCCGCGAGCGCGGGGTCTACAACGCCCCGGCGCGCTGGCCGCGCGGCGTGCGGCGCGCGCGCTTTCGCTTCACGGTGAACGGCGTCGATACCTTCGAAGAGGTGCTCTCGCAGGGGGAGTAGTCGCAGGGGGGTGGGCGATCGCTGGTGACGCTACGGCGCGAGGTCTGTTAGAGCATCGAGCCGGATGAGGAATGCCCCACGCGCGATCGTGCTGCTCGGCGCGCAGCGCTTCGACCCAAACCTCAGCGAGCTCGTCGCGAGCCTCGAGATCGACGGCCCCATCGCCACGATCACCGCGGGCTGGCAAGAGCGCGAGAGCGACGACCAGGACCTGCACGAGCACCTCGGGCGGCGCTCGGTCAACCTGCGCCTCCACGAGCGCGCGGAGGACGTGTTCCGCTCCGACCCCGAGCTCCACGCCGCCCATCGTAAACGGCAAGAGCTCCTGCGGCACAAGCAAGATTTCTATCGCATCCGCCTCGAGCACGAGCTCGCCGCCGCGCACGTGATCCGCACGCGCCGCGCGCCGCCCGAGATCCTCGCGGCCGAGCTCGCCGCGTCGATCGACTCGATCCGCGAGCTCGACCAGTGGCACCTCGCGCAGTGCGCCCGAGTGCGCGACGAGTTCGACCAGGCGTGGCGCCCCCACGAGCGCCGCGCCGTGGCGCGCCACCGCCGCGAGATCGAGCAGGTGCTCGCGGGCTGCGCCGCCCTCGCCGTGGCGGGCGGCCACGTGGCGTCGCTCCTCAACCGCATGCTCCTCTTCGGGGTGGGCGAGCTCCTCGACGGCCAGTGGGTCTTCGCGTGGACGGCGGGCGCCATGGCCCTCGGCGAGCGCGTGGTGCTCTTCCACGACTCGCCGCCGCAGGGCCCCGGCGCCGCCGAGGTGCTCGACCGCGGCCTCGGCCTCGTGAAGAACGTGGTGCCTCTGCCCCACCCCGAGACGCGCCTGCGCCTCGACGAGGCCGACCGCGTGTCGCTCATGGCGCAGCGGTTCTCTCCCGGCGTGTGCGTCACGCTGCCCGCGCGCTCCCACGTCACCCTCCGCGAGGGGCGCTTCGAGGCGCCCCACGACGTGAGCGCGCTGCGCGCCGACGGCGTCGTGGAAGCCATCGCGCCCGACACGGTGTACGCCCCATGACGAAGCGACTCGCGATCGATCACCTGCTCGCCCACAACCCCACGCGCGAGCGCGTCGAGGCCTTCCTCGCGGGCAAGCGCTTCCCCCTCGTCGAGGGCGCCAGCGCCACCTTCGTGTGGCGCGGCGAGGCCGAGTCGGTGGTGCTCCGCCACTGGATCTACGCGCTCGAGTCTTCGAACGAGCTCACGCGCGTGCCCAACACCGACCTCTGGTACCTCACCCTCGAGGTGCCGCCGCGCTCGCGCGTCGAGTACAAGCTCGAGGTGCGCCACAACGGCGTCGGCCGGTGGATCGAAGACCCGCTCAACCCCAACCGCGCGCGCGACCCCTTCGGCGCCAACTCGGTGCTCCAGGGTGAGGGCTACGAGGTCCCCGAGTGGACGCGCCCCGACCCCACCGCGCGCCCCGGTCGCCTCGAGCCCTTCGCGTTCGAGAGCGAGGCGCTCGGCGGCGTGCGCCGCGGGCAGATCTACCTCCCGGCGCGCTTTCGCCGCTCGCACCTGTACCCGCTCCTCGTCGTGCACGACGGCAGCGATTACATCAAGTACGCGGGCATGAAGACGGTGCTCGACAACCTCATTCACCGCCTCGAAATCCCCGACCTCATCGCGGTGTTCACCGACTCGCCCGACCGCTTGAAGGAGTACGCCAACAACGAGGCCCACGCGCGCTACCTCACCGAAGAGCTGGTGCCCGACCTCGAGCGGCGCTTTCCGCTCCTGGCGCGGCCGCAGTCGCGGTGCCTCATGGGCGCGAGCTTCGGCGGCGTGGCCTCGCTCTCCACCGCGTGGCGCTACCCGGGCTTCTGGGGGCGCTTGCTCCTGCAGTCGGGCTCGTTCGCGTTCACCGACATCGGGCGGCGCAACCGCCGCGGGGCCCTCTTCGACCGCGTCGTCGAGTTCGTGAACGAGTACCGCGAGAAGCCCACGGCCCTCAGCGAGCGCGTGTTCGTGAGCTGCGGCGTGTACGAGTCGCTCATCTACGAGAACCGCTCGCTCGTCCCGCTGCTCGACGACACCGGCATGCAGGTGCGCTTCGTCGAGGCGCGCGACGGGCACAACTGGGAGAACTGGCGCGACCGGCTGCGCGAGGGCCTCTCGTGGCTCTACCCGGGTCCGCTCTTGATGGTCTACGAGTGACAGGAAACCGGCGACCGTCAGGGCGCCGGGCGACGGATGCGGCGACCGTGAGGGCGCCGAGCGAGAGGGAACACAGTGGCTGACATCACACGCGAGATCGGTCTGTCGCTCGGCGCAGACCTGTGCTGGCCCCTCTGTTACGAGGGGATCATGAAGCGCCTCGACCTGGCGATCCCGGTCGACGGCGACACGGTGCGCTTCCACGTCGAGCGCGTCACCATCGAGCCCTTCGACCTGCGCCAGCCGTGCAAGTACGACGTGGTCATCGATCGGCTCACGCACTGGCTCCACACGAGCCGCGAGTGGATCAAGAAGTCCATTCTCATGAACGACCTCTACGTGTTCAACAACCCGTGGAGCGTGCAGGCCAACGAGAAGCACACCTCGTACTGCGCGATGATGGCGCTGGGCATGCCCATCCCCGAGACGTGGATGATCCCGCCCAAGAGCTACGAGCCCTCACCCGACGTGAAGCCCACGCTCCAGCGGTACGGCAAGCTCTTCGACGTGGGCAAGGTCGGCGCGAAGGTGGGCTACCCCGCGTTTCTGAAGCCCTACGACGGCGGCGGCTGGCGCGCCGTCACGCGCGTCACCAACGAGAAGACGGCGTGGAAGGCCTACGAAGAGAGCGGCAAGGCCGTGATGCACATGCAGGCGGGGGTCAAGGACTACGACCGCTTCGTGCGCTGCATCGGGTTCGGCCCGCAGGCGCAGTGCGTGCTCTACAACCCCGACGCGCCCCTGCACGACCGCTACACGATGGAGACCGACTTCATCGCGCAGGCCGAGTGGGATCACCTGCGCAAGATCACCATGACCATCAACGCCTTCTTCGGGTGGGAGTTCAACTCGTGTGAGTCGCTCCGCGCCGGGGGCGTGTGGTACCCGATCGATTTCGCCAACCCGTGCCCCGACTCGCAGGTGACGTCGCTCCACTACCACTTTCCGTGGCTCGTGAAGTCGTACCTCAAGTGGTCGATCTTCTGCGCGGCCACGAAGCGCAAGATGCCCAAGACCCTCAACTGGGAGCCCTTCTACGCCATCGCCGCGAAGGACATCTCGTTCGAAGAGAAGCTCGACGGGTACGCCCGCATCGCCGACGAGCGCTTCGAAACCGCGCGCTTCGAAGAGTTCTGCGCGAAGCACCTCGGCCACCTCGACGAGGTTGTGTGGGAGTTCTTCGCCACGCAAGAGGCCCGCGACGCCGTGCGCCTCAAGGTCGCCGCGCTCTTCCCCGCTCACGAGGTCGAAGCCTTCACCGAGCTCTTCTGGCGCCGCATTCAGAAGTGGCGCGCCGACCAGAAGCCGTAGCGCTTCTCACTCCACCACTGGCAATCGCCTGAGTGCGCGCGACTCCACGGGGAGCGCCTGCGCGTGCGCCGCGCGCGCCGTGTGCTCCGCGTCGGGGCGAATGTCGGCCGCGCGCTCGCGCCACGCCCGCGCCACGTCTTGATCGAGCAGGTGCGTCGGTCGCACGTTGCGCAGGGCGTTGAGCATCACCTGGCGCACGTTGGGCTGCGCGGCCTCGAGCTGCGCGAGCAATGCGCTCATCTGGTCGCGCGCGAGGCCCGGCTGCGAGCCGCAGAGGTTGCACGGGATGATGGGGTAACCCTCCATCGCGGCGAAGCGCGCGATGTCGGCCTCGGCGCACTCGATGAGGGGGCGGATCACTTCGAAGCGCCCGTCGTCGGTGGTGTACCGCGCGGGCATCGCCTGCATCTTGCCCGCATAGAAGAGGTTCATCAGAAAGGTCTCGAGCGCGTCGTCGCGGTGGTGCCCGAGCGCGAGCTTGTTGCACCCGAGGCGCGCCGCGGCCGTGTAGAGAATGCCCCGCCGCAGGCGCGAGCACAGCGAGCAGTAGGTGCCGCCCTCCTCCACGTGCTCGACCACCACGGAGTAGGTGTCCTCCGAGAGCACTTCGAACTCCACGTCGAGCGCGCGCAGGTACGCCACGAGCGCCGCGCCGTCGTAGCCCGGCTGGCGCTGGTCGAGGTGCACCGCCACGAGGCTGAACTCGAAGGGAGCGCGCCGCTGCAGGTCGCGCAGCAGCGTGAGCAGGGTGTAGCTGTCCTTGCCGCCCGAGAGCGCCACGAGCACGCGGTCGCCGGGCGCGATGAGCCCGTAGCTCGCGCAGGTTTTTTGCACGCGCTCGCGCAGCTTCTTCTCGACGATCTTGTGCTCGGGCGAGGTCATGCGCGCGACGCTACGAGCACCGCCCCGCGCGCCGCAAGCGACACCCGGCGCAGCGTCGCCTGTGGCATCCTCGCGGCCAACTATGGGCGACGACAAGAAGCCTCCGAGCGCCGCGCTCAACCCCACCTTCGCGCGGCCGCTCGCGCACGCGGCCCTCTCCGATCCGTCGCGCGTGATGACGCTCGACCCGCACCCGTGGCCCCGAAACCCGGCGCGCCCCTGCGCTTCGAAGCGCCGCCGCCCGCGGTCTCCGCTGCTCACCGCGCGCAGCTCTTCGGCCCCACCTACGCGGCCCTCTCGCAGGGCTACAACACCGACGCCACGCTCGACGACCTCACGCGCGCCGAGGCCGTGTTCGGCGTGGTGCCCGCGCTGCTCATCGCGAGCGCCGCGCGGCCCGCCGTCGACGCGATGTACGGGGTGATCCAGCGCATCCCCGAGAGCCTCCGCAGGCCGTTTCACAAGGCCTTCGGCATTCTCATCGACAGCGGGCTCGCGCTCGCCACGGGCGCCGCGCAGACGCTCCTCGACGCGGCGGTGCGCGACTTCGCCCCGGGCGCGAAGCTCCCCGCGAAGGTCGACATCCCCGTCGACGCGTACTCGCAGCTCGACACGTCGTGCGGCGAGACGGCCGTCGCCATGATCTTGAAGTACGCCGGCGAGCCCGTGCTGCTCGACGACGTCGACACGCAGCTCCCGGGGCCCGCGGGCATCCCCGGCCTCGTGGGGAGCGCGGGCGCGGCGGGCAACAACCTCGTCATCGACCGCGAGTTCGCGCGCCACGGGCTCACGGCCATCAGCGGCGCCGGCGACCTCGACCGGCTCAAGCGCTTCGTCGCCTCGGGGATGCCCGTCGCCGTGGGCCTCGGGTGGGAGCGCGGCGGCGGACACTTCGCCGTCGTGAGCGGCTTCGACGAGCGCGCGCGCACCGTCACCGTGCGCAACTGGAAGGCCGACGGCAAGACCGCCGCGGTGCCCTACGCCGAGTTCGACGCGTGCTGGGGCCGACGCCTGCGCATGATGACCGCCGTGGTGCCGCGCCGTGATCCGCGCCTCGCGAAGCTCCTCGCGCAGACCGAATTGCGGCAACCCTCCACCATCGCGAAGGGCTTCTCGCTGGCTGATTTCTGGGTCGACCGCACGCGGGTCTACGTCGAGGGCGCGTACCGCTACGTGACCGCCGACACCGACGTGACCGTGCGCGTGAGCTTCAACTCCGAGGGCCTCGCGTGGGGGAGCGCCGACGAGCTCCGCTGGCTCAACGGATCGATCGCCGTGCGCCACCGGGTGACCGGAAAATGGACGGTCGGATTTCGCGTCGACAAGCTCTCGCTGCGAAAGCAAGGCGAAGAGTGGAACACGTTTCGAACCACCCCCCTCGGCGGGGCCCTCTCGGTCGACGGTCCGGGCTTCTCGCTCGCCGTCGCGGCCGAGCGCGGCGCGGTGCAGGCTTCGCTCGGCGTGGCGCTGGCGAAGCGCATTTCCGACCTCGGGCTCCAGGTGAACGTGGCGGTCAACGACCGCGGCGAGTGCAACGTGTCGGGCGTGCTCGCGGGCACCTGGTAATGACGCGGTGCGTACCGGCGAATTGACAGGGCGCGTGTTCGCTTCCTAGAGTCCGCGTCCGTGCGTCGCACCGCGGCGCGATCCCGTTGCTCTTCTCAGGGCATCGATACGCGCTGCACGGAGCGAACGCCCCGCGCCACGCACCCTGCGATCACGACGCGCGAACCCATTGACATCGTCGCACCCGACGACGACGAGCGGAGATTTTCGATGAGCGCCAAGCGAACCAAGTACCTGTTCACCACCGGCGGCGTCGTGTCGTCGATCGGAAAGGGGCTCGCGTCGGCGTCGATTGGTGCGCTGCTCGAGGCGCGCGGCCTGCGCGTCACCTTCGTCAAGCTCGACCCCTACATCAACGTCGACCCCGGCACGATGTCGCCCTATCAGCACGGCGAGGTGTACGTCACCGACGACGGCGCCGAGACCGACCTCGACCTCGGGCACTACGAGCGCTTCACCAACGCGCGCCTCACGCGCGCCAACAACCTCACCACCGGCAAGATCTATCAAGCCGTGATCTCGAAGGAGCGTCGCGGCGAGTACCTCGGCGCCACCGTGCAGGTGATTCCGCACATCACCGACGAGATCAAGGCGCGGGTCATCGAGGCCACCGACGGCGTCGACGTGGCCATCGTCGAGATCGGCGGCACCGTCGGCGACATCGAGAGCCTGCCGTTTCTCGAAGCCGTGCGGCAGCTCAAGCTCGAGCTCGGGCCGGGCAACGCGCTGAGCATCCACGTCACGCTCGTGCCGTGGATCGGCGCCGCGGGCGAGCTCAAGACCAAGCCCACGCAGCACTCGGTGAAGGAGCTGCGCGAGATCGGCATTCAGCCCGACGTGCTCATCTGTCGCACCGAGAAGCCCCTCTCGCGCGCCATCAAAGAGAAGATCTCGCTCTTCTCCAACGTGCCCGCCGAGATGGTCATCTCGGCCCCCGACGTCGAGTGCATCTACGCGCTGCCCGAGACGCTGCACGAGCAGGGCATCGACGAGCTCCTCTGCGAGAAGCTCAACATCTGGTCGCGGCTGCCCGACATCGGCCCGTGGAAGCACGTCGTCGAGCGCTTTCTGCGCCCCACGAAGGGCGTCGCGCGCATCGCCGTGGTGGGCAAGTACGTGCACCTGCGCGACTCGTACAAGAGCCTCCACGAGGCCCTCGTGCACGGCGGCATGTTCAACGACGTGCGCCTCGACCTCCACTACGTCGACTCCGAGGCCATCGAGAAGGGCCACGACGAGCTCGTGAAGGCCCTCGGCGACGTCGACGCCATCCTCGTCCCCGGCGGCTTCGGCGAGCGCGGCACCGAGGGCAAGATCGCCGCGATTCGCTACGCCCGCGAGCGCAACATCCCCTTCTTCGGCATCTGCCTCGGGATGCAACTCGCCGTGGTGGAGTTCGCGCGCCACGTGGCCGGCATCGCGCGCGCCAACAGCGCCGAGTTCGACCCCACGGCCCCCGCCGTGATCGACCTCATGCCCGAGCAGCGCAACCTGCGCGACAAGGGCGCCACCATGCGCCTCGGCGCCTACCCCTGCACCCTCGCCGCGGGCTCCATCGCCGCCGAGGCCTACGGCACCACCGAGATCTCCGAGCGCCACCGCCACCGCTACGAGGTCAACAACGACTTCCGCGAGCAGCTCGAGGCCAAGGGCCTCGTGCTCTCGGGCACCTCGCCCGACCGCAGCCTCGTCGAGATGGTCGAGCTGCGCAACCACCCCTACTTCGTGGGCTGCCAGTTTCACCCCGAGCTCAAGTCGCGCCCCATGACGCCGCATCCCCTCTTCGTTCGCTTCGTGCGCGCCGCCCTCGAGCGCGCGCAGGCGCGCACCCGCGCCGCCAGCGAGCACGCGCCCGTCGCGCAGGCGTAGCGAGGTCGTTCCCCGCGGCGCGCTTCGCGGTACGATGCGCGCCATGCGCCGCTCTTCGATCCTTTCGTGCCTCGCGCTCCTCTTCGGCTGTTCGAGCGAGACCCCCGCGTCGCCCGCCGACGCCGCCACCGCCGCCGACACGCCCGTCCTCGACGCGCCCGCTACGCCCGACGCGCCTGTCGCCACCGACGCGCGCGCCGACGTCGCCGCCGACGGCGGGCCCGCGTGCGGCGCCGCGTGGGGCCCGCGCTGCAACCTCATCTCGGGCGCGGGCTGCGCCGCGGGCCAGGGCTGCTACCTCGTCAACGGCGCCACGGGCATGGCCGCCCTCTGCCGCGCCGCCGGCAGCGCCGGGTGGGACGAGCCCTGCATGAGCCCCACCGACTGCCGCGAGGGCTT
>CAISKJ010000190.1 GCA_903885885.1 uncultured delta proteobacterium | reverse complement strand
CGCACGAGCACCCGCACCCCGGCGAGGAAGAGGAACGCCGCGAGCACGAGGCGCCCGACCTCCATCGCGACCATGCCGCGGCGGTGCGCCTGCGAGCACGCCCAGAAGGCGTACTGCACGGCGGTTTCGAAGCTGAGGGGCGTCGGCGGCGCCGCGCCGCGCACGAGCATCAGCGTGTCTTCGGCGACGCGCGCCTCGACGAGGCCGAGGCCCGTGGTGGCCAGGGCGACCACCGTGACGGACCACGGGCGCGGCGACTGCGTGTCTTCGTCGGAGCTGTCGGTTGGGGCGTCCACGACGGGGCGTACATACCCCCACGGGGCGCGTGGAGTCTACAGCCGCACGGCGGCTCTCAGGCGAGGGCGTTGCGGAGCTCTGCGGCGCGGTCGGTGCGCTCCCACGAGAACTCGGGGCGGCCGAAGTGACCGTACGCGGCCGTGGGGCGGTAGATCGGGCGCAGGAGGTCGAGCTGCTCGATGATGGCCTTGGGGCGCATGTCGAAGTTGCGCATCACGTAGTCGGAGATCTTCTCTTCGGGCACGGTGCTGGTGCCGAAGGTGCTCACGTACACGCCCACGGGCTGCGCGACGCCGATGGCGTAGGCGATCTGGACCTCGGCGCGGCGCGCGAGGCCGGAGGCCACCACGTTCTTGGCGATGTAGCGGGCGTAGTAGGCCGCGCTGCGGTCGACCTTCGTGGGGTCTTTGCCCGAGAAGGCGCCGCCGCCGTGGCGGCCCATGCCGCCGTAGGTGTCGACGATGATCTTGCGGCCCGTGAGGCCCGAGTCGCCCATGGGGCCGCCGATGACGAAGCGCCCGGTGGGGTTGATGAAGTAGCGCGTGTCACCGTCGAGCAGGTGCTCGGGGAGGTGCTTCTTGATGATCTCTTCGCGCACGTACTCCTTGATGGTCGACTGATCGACGGAGGGCGAGTGCTGCGTCGAGACCACGACGGTGTTGATGCGAACGGGCACGCCGTTCTCGTAGTCGACGGTCACCTGGCTCTTCGCGTCGGGGCGGAGCCAGTCGACGCCGCGCGACTTGCGGGCCTCGGCGAGCTTGCGCGTGAGCACGTGCGAGTAGTGAATCGGCGCGGGCATGAGCTCGGGGGTCTCGTCGACGGCGAAGCCGAACATCATGCCCTGGTCGCCGGCGCCCTGCTCCTTGTGCTCCCCTTCACCCTCGTTCACGCCCTGGGCGATGTCGGGGCTCTGGCGCTCGACGGCCGTGAGGATCGCGCACGTCGTCGCGTCGAAGCCCATGTCCGAGCTGGTGTATCCGATGTCCTTCACGACGGCGCGCACGACGTCGGGGAACTCGATCCGCGCCGTGGTGGTGATCTCGCCCGCCAGCACCACGAAGCCGGTCTTGACCAGCGTCTCGCACGCCACGCGGGCGCGCGGATCTTCCTTCAGGATGGCGTCGAGAACGGCATCCGAGATCTGGTCGCACATCTTGTCGGGATGTCCCTCGCTGACCGACTCGGAAGTAAACTGGGTGCGTGCCATGGATCGAAATTCCTTTTCGCTATTGAGGTGCCGCCCAGCGGTACGACGCAGGCGGAGAGGTGAGGCGGATACCGCAGGGCGTGTTTCTAACCGAGGCGCACGAGCCCTGCGACATCGACGACCGAAGCGCATAACGCCACCGCGCGGCGAGTGTCAATGCGCGGCCGAGTCGTTGCGCACAGCATGGCGCGCGTTCATTTCGCGCGCTTGACACGCCAGAACCAAAGTGAAACGCTCACAAAGGGCGCGTGACGATTCGGGTCTTCGCATCAGGACGCAGCGACGTAGGGCTCCACCGAGAGCACAACGAGGACAGCTTCGCGCTCCTGGAGCAGCACGGCCTCTTCGTGGTGGCCGACGGCATGGGGGGCCACCGCGCGGGCGACGTGGCGTCGCACATGGCCACCGAGACCCTCCGCGCCTTCTTCGACAGCACGGCCCGCGAAGACGCGACGTGGCCCTTTCACTACGACCCCTCGCTCTCGGCCGAAGAGAACCGGCTCCTCGCGGGCATCAAGGTCGCCAACAAGTCCATCTACGAGCGCAGCGCCACCAGCGACGACCACCGGGGCATGGGCACCACCGTCGTGGGCGTGCTCGTGTCGCCCGCCGCGGCGAAGGCCTACATCGGCCACGTCGGCGACAGCCGCTGTTACCGCGTGCGCGGCCGCTCGATCGCGCTCCTCACGCAAGATCACTCGCTCGTGAACGAGTACATGCGCGCGATGCCGCACCTGTCGGACGCGCAGCGCGATGAGCTCCCGCGCAACGTGATCACCCGCGCCCTGGGGATGAACGAGCGCGTGCTCGTGGACCTCGCGTGCGAAGAGGCCGTGGCCGGCGACCGCTACGTGCTCTGCTCCGACGGCCTCTCGGGGATGATCACCGACGAGGAGATTCTGGGCACCATGCTCGCGCACGCCGACCCCGACGACGCCTGCGGTGCCCTCATCGCGCTCGCGAACCAGCACGGCGGCGAGGACAACATCACCGCCGTGGTGGTGAAGCTCGTCGACGCGGAGGGCGCCGCAGTGGGCGTCGCCGAGCCCGAGGCGCCCGCGCCGAAGCCCGCCTCGTCGACGCGCGAGACGGTGCCGCCGGAAGCGCCCGACGCGTAGCGCTCAGGCCGCGGCGAGGAAGTCGTCGCCCTCGCGCCACCCGCGCTCGACGAGCCACGCGCGCACCAGCGAGCGGGCGCCGCGCGCGCCCACGGCGACGAGGGCCACATCACGGCCGCGATCGAGCGCGTCGGGCGCGACGATGGGCGCTCCGCGCGCCACGCGGCCGATCTTCTTCGGGTCGATGTCGACGAAGCGCCTGGCCGCGAGGCCGTGGGGTTCGAGCGCGCGCGCGAGGCGACGGCCCGTGACGCCGGCGCCCCACACCGCGAGCGAGCGCCCCCGCGCGATGGCCGCGAGGCGCGCGGGGAGGTACGCGGCGCGCGCGTCGATGAGCCGGTCGAGCGCGTAGCGCGGGTGCGTGAAGGTCAGTCGCCCGGGGCCGTGGCGCCAGGTGAAGAGCGCCTCGGGCACCTTGGCCATCTTCCAGCCGTGCGCGTCGAGGCGGAGCCAGAGGTCCCAGTCTTCGGGCCACGGCGTTTCGCGGTAGGCGCCCACGGCGTCGAGCGCGGCGCGGCGCAGCACCGTCGAGGGGTGACACAGCGGCGCCTCGACGAAGAGCTCGCGCGCGTGGTCGTCGGGCGTAACGAGCGCGTTCTGCCAGGCGATGTACGCGGCCATCCCCTCGCCCGCGCCGTCGCCTGTCACCTGCGTGCCGACGGCGCCCAGCGACTCGTCGCGCGCGAGCATCGCGGCGCACGCGGCGATGCGTCCGGGGTGCGAGATGTCGTCGGCGTCCATGCGCGCGAGGAGGTCGCCGCGGGCGTGGCCGAGCGCGACGCCCAGGGCCCCGACGATGCCCCGCGCGGGCCCTCGCACGAGGCGCACCCGCGGGTCGCGCGCCGCCATGGCCGCGACGATCGCGGCGCTCGCGTCGAGGGAGCCGTCGTCGACGGCGATGACCTCGCCCACCGCGGGCTCGACGAGCACCGACGCGAGGGCCGCTCCGACCGTCGTCGACGCGTCGCGCAGCGGGAGCAGTACGGAGATCACGGCGCGAGGTGCACGTAGGCCCCGTCGCGCGCCACGACCTCGCCGATGACCGAGGCGTCGAGGCCTGCGTCGCGGGCTGCGCGCGCGAGGCGCTCGGCGTCGGCCGCGGGGGCCGCCACGAGGAGGCCGCCGGACGTTTGCGCGTCGCAGGTGAGCCACGCGAGGGCCTCGTCGACGTCGGGCGCGACTTCGAAGCGGTCGCCGGCGTGCGTGCGGTTGGCCTTCGTGCCGCCAGGGAGCACGCCGTCGCGCGCGAGCGCGGCCGCGCCCGCGAGCACCGGGAGCGCCGCGGCGGAGAGCTCGGCGCTCACGCCCTCGCTCGCGCGGAGCATCTCGCCGAGGTGCCCCGCGAGGCCGTAGCCCGTGACGTCGGTGGCCGCGTGCACCGCGACGCCGAGCGCGTGGACGAGGTCCGCGGCGCGGGCGTTGAGGGTGGTCATGGACCGGATGGCCGCCTGCATCGCGGCGCTCTCTTCGGTGATCTTTCCGCGCTTGAGGGCGGTGGCGAGCACGCCGGTGCCGAGGGCCTTGGTGAGCACGAGGCGGTCG
>CAISKJ010000189.1 GCA_903885885.1 uncultured delta proteobacterium | reverse complement strand
GGCATCGCGACCAGGAGCGACCCGGCGGGGAGGCCCGCCGTGGGGGGCGTGCGCAGCGTGGCCGGGTCGATGTGCCACTCGGTGCGAATGGCGCGCGCCACGGCGGGGCGCTTGAGGGCCGTGACCAGCGTGCGAAACGACGCGACGGTGGGCGTCGCGGCGGCGTCGAGGGCGTAGGTGGCCACCGTCCACTGGGTGTTGTCGGCCGCGTGGCCCGACGACACGGCCGACTGAAAGTGGTTGTACCCCGGCACCTGGAAGAAGCCCGCGAGGGCCGCGCGCAGGGCCGTGGCGTCGGCCGGCGGGAGCGGGAGGTTGGGCACGAGGAGGCGCGCTACGACGGGGCCCACGAGCTCGAGCTCGGGGCGCAGCGGCGCGATGGAGCCCGCGCTCGCGACGTAGGTGCCCGCGCCGGGCGCGAGGCGGTTGAGCACCTCGACGGAGGGGTGCGCGTTGTGGGCGGTGGCGAAGAGGCGCTCGACGATGGGCGCGCCGAGGGCGCGAAACCCGAGGTCGCCGTGGAGGCGCGTGGTGCCGTCGACGAAGCGCAGCGAGAGGCGCGCGCTGTCGAGGTCGGCGAGGCCCTGCGTGAGGGTGCGCGCCACCTGGTCGCGGAGGTAGGTGCGAATCTGGTTCTGGAGCTCGGCGTTGCTCGGGTCGGCGGCGGGGGTGAGCTCCTCGGGGAGGCTGTTGGCGGCGCGCTGCGCGTCGTCGGCGAAGTGCGTGCGAAGCTGCTCGGCGGCGAGGTCGACGGTGAGCTCGCCCGCGTCGGCCGCGAGGGGGCTCCGCGGGAGCGTGCGGGTGAGGTACGGCAGCGCGTCGGCGATGTAGTCGTAGCGCTCGGCGCACACGATCCGCGCGGCGCGGGCGTCGCCGCCGCCGACGGGCGCGAGCACGCACGCGGGCGCCGCGGAGCCCTCGGTCTCTTCGGTGCGCTCGATGCGTCGCACGCCGTTGGAGACGGGCGTGAGGCGGTGCCCCTGGGCGAGGGCGTCTTCCGCGCGGGGCATCGAGAGGGCGCCGAGGGAGACCACGGCGCGCGCCCGGTCGCGGGGGCCGAGGTACACCACCACGTCGGCGGGCGCGTCGAGGTCGAGGGCGTGCGCGAGGCCGGCGTCGTCGCCGAGCATCGACGGGATCTGCTCCTCGAGGCCCGCGACGAGCTCGGCGAGGCCGAGGCGCTCGCCGAGGTGGCGCGCGAGGCCCCGCGGCGACGGCGTGCGCACGGTGACCAGCAGCGTCGCGGGCGCGGGCACGGCCGACAGGTCGACGGGCGCCTCGGCGGCCGCCACGACGGGCGTCACGGCGGGCGCTGCGACGGGCGTCGGGGTCGGCGTAGACGCGCACTGCGGGAGCGCGGCCACGATCGCGATGCACGCCGCGAGGCGCGCGCGGTGCGTAACAACAGGGGTCTTCATGAGGGCTGCGGAGGATAGTTCCGCCGCGCGCGGGGAGAAAGGCCGATCAGCGCGTGAGCCAGTTCCAGAGCACCACCACGGGGAGGGTGATAAACCCGAGGTCGCCGTCGAGGCCGACCACCACGTCGAGCGCGCCTCCGTCGGGGGCGTAGCGCCCTTCGACCCACAGGCCCGCAGCCATGCCGTAGGCGGCGTGGACGTTGAGGCTCCGCGAGCCCCACCACACGCGCCCCGTGAGCCCGATGGGCGAGCGCGCGCGCTCGGTGAGGTCGTAGGTCGCGCCGGCCGAGAGCACGACGGGCGCATCGACCGTGAGCGGCAGCTGCACGCTCACGCCCGCCGCGGCGACGAGGGTGGCGAAGTCGTCGCTGTAGCCCGCCACGAAGGGCCCCACGCGCGCGCGCCCCGCCACGCGCGGGCCGAAGAGCGCGTCGGCGCGCAGGCCCGTGGTGATGCGCCAATCGCGCTGCGCGGCGGGCGTCACGCGGGCGCCGCCGCCGAGGGTGAGCGCGGCGGTCCACTGGGTGTAGGCCGCCGCGGGCGGGGCGACG
>CAISKJ010000188.1 GCA_903885885.1 uncultured delta proteobacterium | reverse complement strand
GGTGCCCGCGGGCACCGTGGCGCTGCAGCCCAGCGCCAGCATCGTCAGCGCGACGGTCCATCGATTCCAGTTCGGTCTCATAAGCACGCTCCTCCGTTCAGCTGCAGGTGAGGTCATCGCGGCACATGCCGCCGTCGCACTCGGTGTCGCTCGTGCACGAGCGCAGGTTGGGCACCTCGACGGGCGCCTCGACCTCCGACGACACGGTGAGGTCGACGCGGCCCGCGCGGATCACCGACGACCCCGTCGCGTAGCGCGTCACCACGATCGTGGGGTACCCCGCCACGCCGAGCGCGAGGAGGCGCGTGATGAGGTCTGCGCCGATCGTCACGCTCCCATCATCGGCGGTGATGCATTGCACCTTTCCTTTGGTGCCGCCGTGATGGCTGATGTCGAGGTGGACGCGCACGCTCTGGCCGCTCTGGGCGGGCGCCGTCCACGCGAGCGCCAGGGCGACGCCCGCCTCGAGGCGCAGCGGCGACGCGGCCAGCGCGAGCGGCGCGATCCCGCGCGCCTCGAGGGTGAAGGGCGCGGCCCACGCGCTCCCCGCCGCCGCGATGCGCACCGCGTCGCCCTCGGCAAACGCGGGGAAGGGCAGCATCACGCCGCCCGGCGTCTGGTACGCGTTGGCGACGGAGACCATCTCGTAGGCCGCCTCGCCCGCGGCCGTGCGGATCCCGGTGACGCGCACGGCGCCCACGCTCTGCGCCGTCGGGTACGGACGGCAGGTGTCGTTCTCGACGCACACCGCGCTGCCGCCGCAGGGCGTCGCGCAGAAGGGCACGCGCGGCACGAGCAGCCGGCAGTCGCCGTCGACCGCGCGCTCCTCCCACACGAGCTGCGCGGGCGTGGGGCCGTCTTGCACGCGGCCCACGACGGAGGTGTACCCCGCGCCCGCGTCGGTGGGCGCCACGAGCTGCACCTGGAAGTTGCCCACGACGACGTCGGGGTCGCCCGCGGCGTCGGAGGGCGTCGCCGCGTCGGCCGCGTCGCCCACGGCCGCGTCGGCGGGCGTCGCCGAGGTGCCGCAGGCAGCGAGCGAGATCGAGGCGAGCGCGAGGGCGAGGCCCGGGCCCGCGAGGCGCTGTGCGTGAGGGGTCTTGGATCGCATGGCGGTGTCTTGTGCCTCCGGAGGAAGGGTCGTCAGGTGCGCGGCGCGGTGCGGTACGTGACGACGAGCTCGGCGCTGTCGTGCATCAGGTCGACGTGCTCGATCACGGCGCGCTCACACGTCGCCCCGAGGCGCTTCGACAGGTCGGCGAGGAGGGCCTCGCGCTGCTCGGCCTGGAGGAGCTCGAGGCGGTCGTAGCGCACCAGCACGGTGTCCTCGCGGTGCTGCGCCTGGCGCAGCTCGAGGGCCGCCACCACGGCGAGGATGGCCGCGTCGATGAACACCACGCGCACCAGACCGGTGCGCTCGCTCGCGACGCCATTCATGATGGCGAGGCCGATCACGACGAAGAGGTACGTGAGGTCGCGGATGCGCATCGCCTCGGTGCGGTACCGCAAGATGCCGAACACCGCGAAGAGCCCGAGCGAGAGCCCCATCTCGACGCGCACGCCCGAGAGCATGTAGGCGACCGAGAAGGTGATGAGGTTGAGCAGCCAGTACGTGAAGGCGTACTCGCGACGGGGATAGAGCCGCACGTACACGCCCTGCACGACCACGTAGGCGCAGGCCAGGTCGAGCGCGAGGCGGGGCGCGAGCGACGCGACGGCGTCGCTCACCACGGGCCACAGATCGGCCATCACAGACCTCCTTCGAGGGCGCGGAGCGAGGGGCGAAAGGCGTTGGCCCGCTCGTGGCCGAGGCGCGCGATCGCCATGCAGTATTTGCTGAACGAGAGCATGC
>CAISKJ010000187.1 GCA_903885885.1 uncultured delta proteobacterium | reverse complement strand
TAACGCGAAGCGTGATTTTCGGAAGGGGGCTGTTTCAAGAATGGAGAATCAAGGCACGATCGCGCGTACCCGAATTATCCGACCGCAAGCCAAGAACCATCGTTGTAGCGAAACTTCGACGTGAGCGCGGAGGCGCCGTCCGCCGTTGTTGCGACGGGGAGCACCACACACGGCGTGTCGTCTTCGAGCACACCGATCGGTTCGACGGCTTCGATCGTCGCGGGAGCGCACGCGAGGGCCTCGTCGACGCTGCGCGCGTGAGCGAGCAGCTCGAGGGTGCGCCAGGTGGGAGGGGCCAGCACGATCTCTCGACGCGCGACGCGCGCGAGGGCCTCGGCGGGGGTGAGCCACGCGCTGGCGACGGTCTCGCTGCCGTCGTGCGTGGCGGCCTCGTGGCGCGAGGCGGCGCGGGCGAGAAAGAAGCGCGCGTCGAAGCGCCGGGTCTCGAGGCGGGGCGTGACCCAGCGCGAGAGGGGCACCAGCGAGCGGGCCGCGAGGGTGACGTTGTAGCGGTTGAAGAGGGCCGCGAGGGGCGGCGCCGCGCGGGGCTCGAGGGCCTTGCGCAGGGCGGCCACCACGTCGGCGGCGACGGGCTCCGTGGCGATCACGATGCCCGACTCTTCGAGGCACTCGCGGAGGGCCGCGATGTGGAGCGCGAGGGCGCGCGCGGGGTCGTCGTCGCCGAGGCGCCGCGCGGCCTCGTCGGCGCTGAGGTCGCAGGGGATGGCGGGCTCGCCGTCGGCGGGGTCGAGGCGCCCGCCGGGGAAGACGTACGCGTTGCCCATGAAGCGCGCGTCGGCGCTGCGCTTGACGAAGAACACCTCCGGAGCTCCGTCGCCTTCGCGCAGCACGAGCACCGTGGCGGCGTCGCGCGGCGTGGCGGGGGCGTCGCCCGTAAAGCTGAACTCGACGGTCACGGAGGGAGCGTCGCGAGCATGCCCTCGAGCTCGCCGAGGGCGTGCGTGTCACGGCCCGCGCGGGCGGCGGCGATGCCCGCCTCGAGGCACGCGCGCGCGTCGGCGAAGCGCTTGAGCTCGTTCAAGAGCTGCGCGGCCATGAGGTACTGCGGCACGTAGCCGGCGAAGCGCGCGCGGAGGTTGTCGAACGCGGCGACGGCTTCATCAGAGCGGCCGCGCGTGCGGTACTCCTGCGCGAGGCAGTAGTAGGGAAAGGGGTCGTTGGGCGCCTTCGAGACCATCATCTCGAGCACCGCGAGGCGGTCAGGGGCCATAGGGCGAGCTCACTCCTCGAGCACGCCGATGTACGGGAGGTTCCGATACTTCTCGGCGTAGTCGAGACCATAGCCGACCACGAAGCGGTCTTCGATGGTGAAGCCCAGGTAGTCGATGGGGATCTTGACCCGCGAGCGCGCGGGCTTGTGCAGCAGCGAGCAGAGCTTCACCGAGCGCGGGTGCCGCGTGGCGAGGTTCTCGAGCAGGTAGCGCATCGAGAGGCCCGTATCGACGATGTCTTCGATGATGAGCACGTCGCGGCCCGTGACGGGCTGCGTGAGGTCGTACGTGATCTGCACCACGCCCGACGACTCGGTGCCGGCGCCGTACGAGCGCAGCCCGAGGAACTCCACCGAGAGGTCGAGGTTGATGCAGCGGATGAGGTCCGACGCGAAGAGGAAGCTCCCCTTGAGGATGGGCACCACCACGAGGTCTTCGGTGCCCGCGTAGTCGCGGGTGATCTCTTCGCCGAGCTCGCGCACGCGCGCCTGCAGGGTCTCGATCGACAGCATTACCTTGGGCTGCTTCATGCGCCCTCTTCTACCAACAATGGCAGCGAAGGCGTAGAAACCCGCCGCGGTGACTCAGCGCGCGCGCACCTTCAGGGTCTGCCCCACGAAGTCGAGCATGCCCCGCAGGGTGTCGTAGTCGGGGTGCTTCATGCGCACCCACGCGTTGGCCATGTAGCCCGCCTCGACGGGCTGCGTGGGCGTGCCCGGCGCCGGGAGGTGCCAGTCGATGAGGTACTCGCCGAAGCGGTCGCGCACGGCGTCGACGCCGTCGTAGTGCGAGATGCGCCCGTCGCGGTCGGGCCGCAGGGCGATGACGCCCGCCGACTGGCGCCGCGACAGGGGCTGCGACGGGCGGCCGTGCACGACGGCCATGGCCCACTCGCGGTAGATGTCGATGTCGTTGCCGGTGGCGTAGAGGTCCCACGCGCGCACGCCCGGCGGGCGGCAGCCGATCTCGCTGAATTTGAGCCCCTTGGGCCCATAGAACCACTCCATGTGGGTGGCCGACGTGCCGATGCCGAGGGCGCTGATCACCTTGCGCCCGAGCTCCTTGAGCTCGGCGTAGCCCGGCGCCGAGTCGACGCGGTTGGTGGCCACGAACTGCGGCGAGATCCACCGCGTGCGCATCGCCTCGAGCACGTTGGGGTAGTAGTGGCACACGAACTCGTGGGCCACGCGCCCGTCGATGGTGAGCGTGTCGTAGAAGCCCTCGTGGCCCTCGATGAACTCCTCGATGGCCACGCTGGCGCCGCGGTCGACGCCGCACGCGGTGAGCGCCGCGGCGAGCTCCTGATCGTTGCTGACCTTGTGCGTGCCCGAGGCGCCCGCGGCGTCGCGCGGCTTCACGATGAGGGGGTAGCCCACGCGCGCGGCGAAGTCGCGGATCTCGGCGCGGTCGCCGCTGCCGAGCGACTGCGCGCAGGGCACGCCGGCGGCGCGCAGGGCGTCTTTCATCGAGGGCTTGTCGCGGCACAGAAAGGTGGTGCGCACGCTCGTGCCCTCGATGCCGCAGCGCTCGCGCACGGCCGCGGCGGCGGTGACGTGGGCCTCGACGACGGCCTCGAGGCGGTCGAACTTCACCACCGACTGGAGGCGCTTGACCACGCGCGCCACCTGCTCGGCGTCGGTCACGTTGCCCACCTGCTCGTAGTGCGAGAGCCACGTGCGGAGCTCGTCGTCGAGGCTCTCCTTCGGGCGCTCGCCGATGCCCGTGACGCGGGCTCCCACGGCGTGCAGGGCGCGCACAAACTCGCGCTGGTTGGCAGGAAAACAGGGCTCGAGAAACACCACGTCGACCGACATGGCCGCGATGCTACAGCCCTCGCCCCAAGGAAATCATCACCTTACACCCAGCGCCCGCGCGGCGGCCTCGCGCACCGAGGCGTCGACGTCGTCGCGGGCGGCGCGCTCGAGGGCGGCGCGCACGCTCGCCTCGCCGGCCCGGCGCGCGAGCGACCGCGCGGCCGT
>CAISKJ010000186.1 GCA_903885885.1 uncultured delta proteobacterium | reverse complement strand
CGATCGCGGGCACCAGATACCAGGGCGCGCTCTGTTGCATGCGCGTGACTCTATCGCGACGACGCGCATCGCGGCGCGCCCCTTCGGGTATCTTCGCGCCACGATGCGACACACGGCGCGCGCGCTCTTCGTTGTGCTCTCTCTCGTCGCGTGCAAGCGGCACCGCGGGGCCGCCCCCGGGTCTACCGCGCACCTCGCCCACCCGCGGCTCGCGCCGCACGCGTGGGGGCGCGCCGGCGACCTGCAGCTCCGCGCGCCGGGCGCGACGCTCACCCTCGCGTCGGGCGAAGACCTCGCGGGCCATCGCCCCCTGCGCGGCGCCGTGCTCGACGCGCGCAACGACGACGCCGACCGCGCCGACCCGCTTCTGTGGTGGCGTCCGCTGTGGGTCGACGCGCTCGGGCGCTCGCACGTCGCCGTGGCCTCCGAGGTGCTCTCCGCGCGCTGCCCCGGCGGCTTCGCGGGCGTGCGCGCCACCGCCACCGTCGACGGCGTGCGCCTCGACACGCGGCTCTGTGTGATCGGGCCGCGACGCTTTCGCGCGACCACCGAGGCGACGGGGCTCCCGCAGGGTGCGCGCCTCGGCGACGAGGTGAACCCCGGCAGCGCCGCCACCCTCGCCGAGGGCGCGGGCGAGGCGTGGGAGGGCACGCGCGCGACACGCTTTCTCGCGCTCGTGGAGCACGACACGGCGCTGGTGTTTACCACCCGCGACGAGGCCACCGCGCGGCGCGCGCTGGTGCACATCGCGACCGAGACCTTTCCCGCCCCCGTGGTGTGGACGCAGGCGGGCTCACGCTTCGTGCGCGAGCTCGAGGTGCTTCGCGGCGATCAGGTCGACGCGCTCGCGGCCCTCGCGAAGCGCGCGCCCGCGCAGGTGATCGACGTGGCGGGCGACGGCGACGCGCGCTTCGAAGTGTACGACACCCATCGGTCATTGAGACTCCGCGGCGCGCTCGCGCGCGGGCGACGGCGCGTGGCGCTCGCCGAGCCCTTCGCGGCCTCGGTGCGCGTGTTCGATGCCGCGGGCGTGGCGGGGCCGTGGCTCGACGTTCCGCAGGGCGACGGACGCGCCGCGGTGACGGTGCGCGACGGCGCTCACCCCGCGGCCACGGTGAGCCTGCGCTTCACCGACGAGGGCGGGCGCGCGATGCCCGTGCACGTGCTCTTCGAAGCCCTCGACGACGGCGGCGACGCCACGCTCGAAGGCGACGCCTCGCTGAAGGGTCACGCCGCGGGGCGCACGCTCTACCTGCTCGACGGCAGCGCCACGGTGCGCGTGCGTCCGGGCCGCTGGCGGGTGATCGCGACGCGCGGCACGGCGTGGACGCTCTTCACCGCAAGCATCACCGTGGCCGAAGGTGCGACGGAGACCGTGGCAGGATCGCTCCGTCGCGTGGTGGCGCCCGCGGGGTGGATCACCGCCGATCTGCACCTGCACGCCAACCCCTCGCCCGACTCGACGGTGACGCTCGCCGAGCGCGTGGCCTCGCTCGTGTGCAACGGCGTCGAGCTCGCCGCCGCGACGGATCACAACCGCATCACCGACTACCGCGAGGCCGTGCGCACACAATCGCTCGGCGACGAGATCACGGTGCTCGCGGGCGACGAGATGACCAGCGCGGGGGCGGCGCTGTGGGGGCACTTCAACGCGTTTCCGCTGCCGGTTCCCGAGGCGAACACGGCGCCCGACGACGCGGTGCCCTGGTACTTCAACCGCTCGCCCGACGAGATGTTTCGCCGCGCGCGCGAGATGGGCGCCAGCGTGGTGATGGTGAACCACGCGCGCATGCCGCCGTCGATCGGCTACCTCGACCTCACGCACTTCGAGCCCGCCACGGGCGCCGCGGGGAGCGGCTTCTCCGAGGGCTTCGACACGCTCGAGGTGTTCAACGGAATCTGGCTCGAGACGCCCGACAAGGTGCGCGAGGGCGTCGTCGACATGGCGGGCCTCGCGCGCCGCGGCATGCGCGTGACCGCCGTCGGCAACAGCGACTCGCACCGCCTCGTGCACGAGGAGGCAGGCTATCCGCGCACGTGGATCCACGTCGGCGAGGGTCCGCGCGACACGCTCGCGGCGCGCGCGCTCGCGGGCCTGCGCGCGGGATACACCTCGGTGTCGGCGGGGCCCTTCGTCGAGCTCACCGTCGAGGGTCAGCCCGTCGGTTCGACGGTGCGACCGACGCTCGCGATGCCCGCGAGGGTGCGCGTTCACGTGCGGGTGTCGGCGCCCGCGTGGGTGCCCGTCGAGCGCGTGGAGCTGTGGGTCGACGACGCGGTGGCGCTGCGCGTTCCGGTCACGGCGCCGGCGACCGACGGGGTGCGCTACGAGGGTGACCACACGCTCACGCTCGCGGGCGACGCGATGGTGCTCGCGTGGGCCGACGCGACGGAGCCGCTGCGGCACGTGCTCCCGCTCGCGCACGCGGTGCCCATCGGGTTTAGCGGACCCGTGTGGGTCGACGCCAACGGCGACGGCGCGGTGCGGCTGCGCGCGCGCGCGAGCGACGCCGCCCCTTGAGTCACTCGCCCCCGCGGGTTGAAAACTATCCGTGTCAACTTAGCGGCTCCGCAAGAGGGAAGTCGCAGACGATTACTGCGAGGAACTTCTCGGAAGGCTTCGTCCGCTTCGTTGCGGCGAAGCGATCGGGGCGACGGCACGGGCGCCGCGGCTGGATCTGCGCCAGGG
>CAISKJ010000185.1 GCA_903885885.1 uncultured delta proteobacterium | reverse complement strand
CGATCGTCGAGGCAGTCGAAGCGCGCGCGACGGTGGGCGAGATCTCCGACGCGCTGCGCCGCGTGTTCGGCGAGCACACCGAGATCCGTACGCTCTAGCCGCCGCGTCAGGCGAGGCGCGAGATCACGAATAGCGCCGCCACCAGCAGGAACAGCATCGCGATCGAGAGCACCACCCAGAGCCCCCTGCGCGAAGGCGCGGGGGGCCTCACGGGCGCGGGCGCTTGCTGCGGGGAGCGAAGGCGGCGCGTAGCCCTGCCGCGACTGCGCGCCCTGATGCGCCAGGGCGACCTGCTGCATGAACTGCGGCGGCAGCTCCGCGAGCATCGTCTGCTGGATGCCCGACGGGTCGACGCCCCTCGCAGGCGGATGCATCGAAGGGGCGTGGGGGCGTGCGTACGGGTCGCCGGCCATCATGGTGCGATCGACGTGCTCGTCGGGGCGCGGCGGCGCCAGCGAGGGCGAGGTGTTGTCGATGTCGCGCGGGGCCACGGCGGCGAGGTCGTTGCGGCGCAGCGTGGGCTGCGTGCGGTCACCGGGGGAGTCGCCGAGGGGCGGGTGCGCGGGTGCGGGCGGATGGATCGACGCGATGGCCGCGCGGGCGTGATCGGCCAGCGGAACGGTGAGCATCTCGCTGGCGTCGACGGGCTGCGGCTGCGGGGCTGACCCGCGGGCCTGCGGCGCGGCCTGCGTCGCCACGCGCGGGGGGCGGCTCGAGACGACGGTGCGCGTGGCCGCCAGGTCGGGGCCGTCGTCGCGCGGAGGCTGCGCGGGGATCGGCGTGGCGCGGCGCTGCGGCGTGAGCAACTCGCGCACCACGAGGTCGGTCTTGCCGAGGTAGCGCGCAGGGTCGAGCGTGCGGGCCAGCTCGCCGAGGCGAAGGCCCACATCGGACTCGCCTGCCGTGTTCACAAAGGCGCGCAGGGCCCGCTCGACGGCGCCCGCGCTCTGAAAGCGCTGCGTCGGATCGGCCTGCAACATCCCCATGAGAATCTCTTCGAGGCTCGCGGGGAAGTTCGGGTCGATGGAGCGCGGCGACGGCACGTTGTGCTGAATGATGTTGCGCACCGTCTCGGCGTCGGACTTGCCGCCGAAGAGGCGCCGCCCGAGGGCGAGTTCGAAGAGCACCACGCCCAGCGAGTACACGTCGGAGCGGCGATCGACGGCCTTCCCGTAGGCCTGCTCGGGCGCCATGTAGGCGAGCTTGCCCTTGATCTCGCCGGGCTGCGTTCGCTGGAGGCGACCGACCGCCTTGGCGACGCCGAAGTCGGTGAGCTTCACGCGGCCGTCGTAGCGGACGATGACGTTCTGCGGCGACACGTCGCGGTGCACGAGCTCGAGGGGCTCGCCGTTGTCGCCGCGCAGCTCGTGGGCCGTGTGGAGCGCGCCGGCCACGTCGGCGCCGAGGGAGGCCACCACGGCGGGTGAGAAGCGCCCCCCGCGGCTGATGGTGGCCTTGTAGAGCGTCGAGAGCGACTCGCCCGCGACGTACTCCATCACGATGAAGTTGGTGCCGTCGTTCTCGCCGAGGCGATAGTCTCGAATCTCCACCACGTTGGGGTGGTGGATCTTCGTGGCGATGCGCGCCTCGTCCATGAGCATCGCGACGAAGTCGGGGTCGTGCGCGAGGTGGGCGTGAATCTGCTTGATGGCCGCGATGTCGGGCGAGGCCTCGACGATGCGCGCGATCGCGAGCGCGTCCTCGTCGAGGCGACCGCGCCGCGCGATCTCCTGGAGCTCCATAGAAGGCCCTTGCAGCCGCGGGTCGCGCATGGCCAGGAACACCGCCGCCATGCCGCCCCGCGCCAGCTCGGCGAGCACGCGGTACGAGCCGAGGCGCGCTGCGTCCTGCTGCGCTTGCGACGCGCTCTGTTCGGCCATCGGGAGCTATCAGTCCGTTCCTGCATCGGCGGGTGTGGGGAGTCCCCTCAACGCCGACGCCGCGCGCATCATATCTCCGCATCTGCGCCCGGGCGCAAGCGTCGCGCGAGGCCCATGGGCCCCGCGGAGACTTCGGTGATTCTTGACACGTCGTCGCGCGCCAACCTAGAACCGACGTAGTTTCACAGCATTTCGCTTGTGGAGCACCGGACGGGCCGCGGAGCCTCTGCGTCGCCCCATCGAGGAGGATCGGTCGTGCCCAATACGTTGTTCGTGGTCGACGACAGCGCCACCATGCGAAAGGTGTTTGAGCTCACCTTCGCTGGTGAAGACGTCACTGTGGTTACCCACGATGGCACCGACGGTGTGATGCCCAGGCTGCGCGAGGTGCGCCCCCAGGCCGCCATCGTCGACGTGGCGCTCGGCGCGCAATCCAACGGCTACGACCTCGTGCGGAGCATCCGCGCCGAGTCCTCCATCGGCTCCATTCCGATCTACCTGCTCTACTCCGAGCACTCGCCCCTCGATGAGTCGTCGGCGCGCTCCTGCGGCGCGCTCGGCGCGATCGTGAAGCCCTTCGAAACGCAGGTGCTCATCGACAAGGTGCGCCAGGCCCTCGCGACCGGCGCCAAGCCGTCGGTCACGGCCACCACGGGCAACGTCACGGCGCCCTTCGGCAACCCCCAGGCCTCGTCCTCACCCGTGAACGTGATTCCCCCCGCGCCGGCGAAGCCCGCCGAGCCCGTTGGGTTCTCGGCGCCGCGGCAGGGCGGCATCCTCGGCAGCGTCGCCTCGAAGGTGCCGACGGGCCCCTCGCCCGTGCAGAAGCCCCTCGCGCCTCCCGCGG
>CAISKJ010000184.1 GCA_903885885.1 uncultured delta proteobacterium | reverse complement strand
GGCGCCACCGCGCGCAGCGTCGCGTCGCAGGCCTCGCCCGCGCCGACGAGCATCACCCGCACGCTCGCCGCGTCGAGGAGGGCCACGAGGCGCTCGGCGATCACGTTGAGGGAGCCGTCGCTGGCCTCGCGCGCGATGCGCACCTCGCGGCCCTGCACCGCGCGCACGAGGGCCGCGAGGTCGGGCGCCGCGCCGGGCGCGAGCTCGGGGCGAAACCCCAGCGCGCCAAGGAGCGACCCCTCGCCGGTCGCGAGGGGCGCGAGCACCTGCTCGAGCGTGCGCGCGGCCGAGGCGTTGGCGAGCGCCGAGCCCGTCGAAGGGACGACGCCGACGACCACCGACGCGGCGCCGCGCACGGCCTCGGCGGGGCGGCTCACCTCGTACAAGCTGTTGCCCCACCACGAGGCGTCGAGGCCTCCGGTGGTGAACGCGCGGAGCTCGTCGTTGCGCGCGCGCGGCGCCTCGAGCAGCACGCGGTCGAGGTAGGACCCGCCCGTCGGGCAGCGCGGGTTGCGCGCGAGCGTCGCGGCGTCGTTGCCGCGCGCCATGAAGGGGCCGATGCCCGCGCGGGGCCCGGAGGGCGCGTCGGAGGCGGCCACGGCGAGGGGCCACGCGGCGAGGGTCTCGTCGAGGGTGCCAGCGACGGCGAGGCGAACGCCCACGTCGAGGTCGCCGCGCGCTTCGAAGGGGTTCATGGTGTCGAGGCGCGAGAGGGCGAGGCGTCCGAGGGGAGACGCGCGGGCCGCGCGCCACGATTCAACGACCGCGCGCGCGGTCACCGGGACGCCATTGGAGAAGGTCATCCCGGGGCGCAGCGAGAGGGTGGCGACGCGCGCGTCGGCGCGGTCGACGAGGGGCGGCGCGACGAGGAGCGGGTACGCGGCGCTCCCGTCGGCGAGGGTGGATACGAGCGAGGCGTGCGTGAGGGCGAGGGGCCACACGTCGCTCCAGTCGGTGGCGCGCGACGGGTCGACAGCCCTGCGCGGCGCCGGCAGCGGGAGCCTGAGCTCCGCGCCCGCGGGGATGCGCAGCGCCCCCTCGACGCGCGCCCCGTACGCGAGCGCAACACCCGCGGAGCCCATGATCCAGGCGCGGCGCGAGAGGGGAACGCTCACGGCACGATCCACAGGGTCGAGGTTCGGCGCGCCGGGTCTTGCACGCTCACCACGAGCTCGCGGCGGCCGTCGCCGTCGAGGTCGCCCGCGGCGAGCGCCTCGACGGTGCCGGGCACGCCGATCGCTGTTCGCTCCTCGACGCGTTCGGCGAGCGAGAAGACGCGCACGCGATCGGGGCCGCCGGGCGCGCTCGCCGAGGCCGTCACGAGCTCGACGCGCCCATCGCCGTCGAGGTCGTCGAGCAGCGCGGGCGAGGCCACGTCGTCGAGGGTCGCGCACACCGCGCCGTCGCGCCGCACCTCGGCCTGGCCCGCGCCCGTCGCCCGCACCTCCCACCGGCACCGCCCGCCGTCGGAAAGTGTCTGCTCGTACGCGACGGGCACCGCGGCCACGGCGCCCTGCACCGGCGCGGGCGGCGCCGCGTCGCAGCCGCTCACCACGCCTGCCACGAGGTGCGAGCCCGCCCGCAGCGCGACGCACCCGAGGCCCGCTGCGGGGTAGAGGTCGACGCCGAGCGAGCGCACCCGCGCGACGCCCTCGGCGAGGCTCACCTCGCCCATCGCCGCGAAGCAACTCGTTCGGTACCGAACGATCGGCCGCGCCGCGTCGCGCTCCGCGGCGCCGAGGGGCTGCCGCAGGGGGACGGGCGCCCGCGCGACCGCCGCCGCGCTGCCCGCCGCGTCGCGCACGAACGCGAGCGAAGCGCCCGCCATGCGCGCAACCCGCACGCGGTCGGCGGTCACGATGACGAGCTCGGCGCGACCGTCGCCGTCGAGGTCGGCGATCGCGAGGGCCACCGTCGCGTGAAAGGGCGTCGCCACCACGCGCGGGCGACCGGGCGCGGGCCACGGCGTCGCGGGCGTGAGCGCGGCGGCGCTCTGCGCGCTCGCCACCACCGTCGGGGGCGGAGGCTTCACGTCGAGGAAGGTGCCCCACGGCCCCGGGTCGACCACGAGGAGGCTCGTGGACGCGCGCAGCGCGCCCTGTTCGACGCGCACCTCGACGCGCACGAGCCGCGGCGCGCCGGCGGCCCGCGCCGCCTCGACGGCGCCCGCGAGGTCATCGCCCGCGGCGAGCACGGCGACGTGGGCGTGC
>CAISKJ010000183.1 GCA_903885885.1 uncultured delta proteobacterium | reverse complement strand
AAGCACGGCACGGTGGGCAAGCCCATCCCCGGCGTCGAGATCAAGATCGCCGCGCCCGATGCAGCGGGTGTGGGCGAGGTGCTCGCGCGCGGACCCAACGTGATGGTCGGCTACGCCGACGATGCCGAGGGTACGGCGAAGGCCCTCGACGCCGACGGGTGGCTCCACACGGGCGACCTCGGCACGATCAACAAGAAGGGCGAGCTCACCATCGTGGGCCGCAGCAAAGACGTCATCGTGGCGGCGAGCGGAGAGAACCTCTACCCCGACGACGTCGAGCGCGCCCTCGGCGAGGTGACGGGCATCAAGGAGCTGTGCGTGGTGGGCATCGCCGACGCCCGGGGCGGCGAGCGCGCGGCCCTGCTCGCCGTGCCCGACCTCACCGACGTGCCCGACGAGGAGCGCGCGGCGAAGCGCGAGAAGGCCCTCAAGCACCTGCGCGCCGCGGTGCGAGAGCTTCCGCCCGCGTGGCAGCCCGCGGTGGTGCTCCCCTACGACGCGGAGCTCCCGCGCACGGCCACGCGCAAGGTCAAGCGCGCCGCGGTGCGCCCCATCGCCGAGCGCATCGTGGCGGCCTCGACGCCGGTGCGCAGCGCGAAGGGCGCGGCGAAGGGCGTCACCCCCGTGCGTCAGGCCGTGGCGGCCATCGCGCGCAAAGACGTCGAAGAGATCACCGCGGCCACGCGGCTCAAGGCCGACCTCGGCTTCGACTCGCTCATGATGACCGAGCTGTCGGTGGCCCTCGAGGCCATCAAGGGCGCGAAGGTGCTGCCCGAGAACATCACCGCGATCGAGACGGTGGGCGACCTCGAGGCGGCCCTCGACGTGGCCGAGCACCAGCAGGCCGAGGCGCGCACCGTGAAGGTCGACGAAGACCCGAGCGAGGCGACGGAGATTCCCCACGCGGTGCGCGACGTCGTGAAGGCGGGCCTCGCGGTGGCGCAGCGCGAGTTCTACGGCCAGGTGATGAACGCGAAGGTCACCGGCCGCGCGTACGTGCCGCACAACCGCAACACGCTCGTCGTGGCCAACCACGCGAGCCACCTCGACATGGGCCTGGTGAAGTACGCGCTCGGCACCTACGGCCGCGACCTCGTCACCGTGGCGGCGAAAGACTACTTCTTCGACACGCCGCTGCGCCGCGCCTTCAGCGAGAACTTCACCAACCTCATGCCCTTCGACCGCGAGGGCGGCGGAACGGACCTGCGCCAGACGCTGCGCGAGGTGGGCAACCTGCTCGAAGAGGGCAAGACCGTGCTCATCTTCCCCGAGGGGACGCGCAGCCCCGACGGCGGCATTCGCGAGTTCAAGGGCGCCATCGGCCACCTCGTGGCGCACCACAAGGTCGACATGCTGCCGCTCTACCTCGGCGGCACCTACGACGCCCTCCCGCGCAACGCGGCCGTGCCCCGCAAGCGCGACGTCACCGCCAAGATCGGCCCCGCGCTGCGCTTCGAAGACATCGAGCGCCTCACGCGCGAGCGCGGCAAGGTGGAGCGCGTGCGGCTCATCGCGAAGCTCGCCCAGCGCGCCGTGGAGGCCCTGCGCGACGGCTCCGTGCTCAACCTCGCGGCCCTCGACGCGCTGCCCAGCGAGGGGCCCGCGAAGCACCCCCTCGTGGCGCTCTTCGAAGAGCTCCCCGGGCGCTTCATCAAGGGCCGCGTCGACGGGCCCGTGAGCTTCTACTTCAGCCTCGGCAACGACCCCGAGGGCAAGTGGACGCTGCGCCTCACGCCCGAGACCTGCGAGCTCGCGAACGCGAAGCCCGACGGCGGCACCGCCGACTGCGTGCTCAAGACCACGCCCGAGATGTTCACCCGCATCGTGCGCGAGGCCTACGAGCCCGGCGTCGCCGAGTTCATGTCGGGGGTCGTCAAGTCCAACGACGTGGCGCTCCTGCAGACCTTCACGCGCGCCTTCCGCCTGGGCTGATCGCCCTCACCGCATCTTCGACGCGGGCGCCTTCGAACGCTCCACCATCTCGCATTGAAGGGCGCCCAGCGCGGCGCCCACGCGCTCCACCGTGAGCATCGCGCGCAGCCGATCGACCATGCGCTCGACCGCGTCGGCCGCGAGGGCGCCGTCGTCGTCGAGCGCCCGCGGCGCGGCGTACTCGCGCAGCGAGGGGTCGCCGAGGGCGTCGTTCGCCACCATGAGCAGCGCGTCGTAGCCCGTCGGGAGCCGCGCGCCGAAGGTCACGTGCAGCGAGCGCCCCGCGGCGGCGGCCGCGTTGTGAAACTGCCCGCGCGGCACATACACCACGTCGCCCGGGGCCGCGACGAAGTCCATCGCGGGCCGCGCGAGGGCCTCCGCGCGGCGGTCGCGGAGCGCGCGCGCCACCGTCGACTCCATCGCCGACGCGTCGAGGGGGCGGTCTACGCGCACCTCGGAGATCGTCCATCGCTTGTGGCCGGCGCACTGCACCGCGATCACCTCGTGGCAGTCGAAGTGCGCGTCGAAGGCCGTGCCCGCCGTGCCCGTGGCGTACACGTTGGGCCACACGTGCGCGCCCAGCGCGTCGGCCAGCGCGGCCGTCATCGCATCGACGGCGGGCCACACGCCGCGCGCGCGGTTCCACACCAGGGGGTGGCCCGCGGCGAGGTAGTCGTCGAGGCGCGCGGGGTCGCGCAGGAGCGCCGCCGCCGTAAGCTCCCCGTCGAGGTGCTCGGGGAAGCACAGCACCTCGGGGTTGGGCCCGCGCGCGCGCACCGCCGCGACGAAGTCCTCGTGCGTGAGGAGCGCGCGCTCGCCCCGGGCGCCGCCGCCGAGGTGCGCGGGCGACCGCTCCCAGTGCTCGGCGAAGAAGCGCGCGGCGCCGAGCGGGGCGAACAGCGCGTCGAGGTCGGGGGCGTTCACGGTGGCGACACTATCATCGCGTCTTCCAGAGTGCGGGGCGGCGGGTGTATAGGCATCGCGCTGTGAAGTACCTCGTCACCGGCGCTACGGGCTTTCTCGGTTCTCACCTCGCGCTCTCGCTCGCCGCGCAGGGCCATCAGGTCGTCGCGATGGCGCGCTCGACGGTGCGCGCCCCCTCGCACGCGAACATCACCGCGGTGAAGGGCGACATCCTCGACGCCGACGCGCTGCGCGCGCACACCGCGGGCTGCGACGGGGTGTTTCACTGCGCGGGCCGCGTGTCGCGCGACCCGGCCGACTCCACCCTGCTGTGGGAGACGCACGTGGTCGGCACCCGCCGCGTGCTCGAGGCCGCGCGCGCGGCCAGCGTGCGCCGCGTGGTGTACGCCTCGACGAGCGGCACCATCGCCATCGGCGACGACCCCGACTACGTGGCCAACGAAGACTCGCCCACGCCCCTGCGCTTCATCGAGCGCTTCGCGTACTACCGCTCCAAGCTCTACGCCGAGCACGAGGCCCTCGAGCACGCCAAGAAGGGCCTCGACGTGGTGGTGGTCAACCCGTCGCTCCTGCTCGGTCCGGGCGACCTCCACGGCTCGTCGACGGGCGACGTGAAGAAGTTCCTCGACGGCCGCATCCCCATGACGCCCGCCGGCGGCATGGCCTACGTCGACGCGCGCGACGCCGCCGAGGGCATGCTCCTCGCGATGGAGAAGGGCGCCGCCGGGCGCCGCTACCTCCTCAACGCGTCCAACTGCACCCTCGGCGATTTCTTCGGGCGCCTCTCGCGCCTCTCGGGCGTCAAGGCCCCGATGTTTCGCATGGCGAAGGGCACGGCCCTCGCGCGCGTCGGGGCGGGCCTCCTCGAGCGCGCGGCGAAGGCCATCGGCGTCGAGGCCCCCGTCGACGCGGTGAGCGCCGAGATGGGCCAGCTCTTCTGGTACTGCGACAGCTCGCGCGCCGAGAAAGAGCTCGGCTGGCGCGCGCGCGACCCCATCGAGACCCTCGCCGACACCGTCGCCGAGCTCCGTTCATGAAGGTGAGCACCGTGAACAGCCTCCGCGCATCGACCCTCGCCCTCGCCCTCGTCGCGTCGTGCAACCGCTCGCCCCCCGAGCCGTCGTCGCGCCCCACGCCCGAGAACACCCCCCTCCCGACGCCCGCCGCGGCCCCGTCTACGCCGCCGCGCATGCGCGACGTCACGGTGCGCCCGCGCGTGCGCGAGCCCTCGTCGCCCGACCCGTTGGGCGGCCGCTTCTCGCTCGCGCAGGCCACCGAGGGATTGCCCCCCGGCAACGCCCTCACCGCCGAGATCGAGACCTCCATGGGCGTGTTCTCGTGCGCGCTCCTCGCCGACCGCGCGCCCATCACCGTGGCCAACTTCGTGGGTCTCGCGCGGGGCACGCGCGATTTCTGGGATCCCGTCGCGGCCGCGTGGGCGAAGCGGCCCTTCTACGACGGCTCGGTGTTTCACCGCGTGATCCCCGACTTCATGATTCAGGGCGGCGATATTCTGCGCTCGGGCACCGGCGGCACGGGCTACGAGATCCTCGACGAGAACGTGCAGGGCCACGACGCGGCGGGCCTCCTGTGCATGGCCAACCACGGCCCCAACACCAACGGCGGCCAGTTCTTCATCACCGAGACGGCCAAGCCCCACCTCGACGGGAGCTACACCATCTTCGGCCGCTGCACGCCGGCCTCGCTCGTCGCGCGCATCACGCAGGTGCAGCGCAACGAGCAAGACATGCCCTACGAGCCCGTCGAGATTCGCCACGTGCGCATCGCGCGGCAGTAGCGAAACACCCGCTCAGGGCACAGGGCCGAGGCCCACGTCGCCCCAGCGCACCACCGCCGCGCTCGCGTTCGACACGATGCCTACGGTGTGGAGCAGCACCAGGCTGCCGGGGCGCACCTTGCCCTCGCGCGCCGCGAAATAGAGGTTCGTTGGCATGAGCGCCGGGCCCATGTTGGCGAAGCGCGGGTGCAGGTT
>CAISKJ010000182.1 GCA_903885885.1 uncultured delta proteobacterium | reverse complement strand
TTCGGCCCGCTCGGCAAGCGCCCCGCCTCGGGCGTGGAGAGCTGAGCGATGGCCACCGAGGGCACCACCTTCCCTGACGCGCTCGACCCCGAGCTCGACGTCACGCTCTCTGACGACTACGACCCCGAGCACCTCAACACGGTCGACGCGCGCGTGCGCGCTGTCGAGGCGAAGGTCGGTGCCGACGCGTCGCCGGTGCCTGCGTCGCTCGACTACCGCACGCGGCACCTCTCGATCCAGGCGAGCACGATGACCACGGAGGGCGACTACGTCACGCTGTGGTCGCTCGCGATGACCGAGGGCACGGCCGTCACCCTCACGCCCGACGTCGTGGGCGTGCGCGACGGCGCCAACGAGGCCGTGGGCTACGGCTGCACGGTCACGTACCGCTGCAAGGCCGGGGTCGCGAGTCTCGTGGGGCAAGGGCTCGCGCGGCACGAGCAGCGGAGGCTCATGGCGCTCGCCGACGTCGTCGTCGACACCGACGGCGCCAACGTCGTGCGCGTGCGGGTCAAGAGCGGCGACACGATGCGCGTGCACTGGACGGTGCGCGGTGACGCCGTCGTCGCACAGCCGGGAGGCATGTGATGGCAGCGAATCGAATCGTCGAGTGGCTCCCGGACTCGGCCGCGATCGCGCGCCCCCCCGCGCCTGGACATGGCGTATACCTGCACCGCGCGACCGACACGGGTGCGATCACGCTGTGGGATGGCACCGCCTGGCGCTCCTGGCCGAGCAGCAACGGCGCCCTCGATGCGAAGTCGATCGGTGGGACGCCGATCGACTCGGTGTTCAGCCCGACTGCCGGCGACGTGTTCACCTGGTCGGGCTCGAAGTGGAAGCCTGCGGCGCCAACCGCTGGCCTGACGGCCGAGCACGTCAATGACCTGATTGCGAGCGCGCTTACGACCGCGCTCACGACCGCGCTCGCGAACTATGTCGCCCCCGGCGCCGGCGTGCCGCTCACGCTCGCGGCCGTGTCGCTCACGGGCGACGGCTCCGACCAGGAGCGCGCCCTCACGCACGGGCTCACGCTCGTCGACGGCGGCTACTACCGCGTCTCCGACCTGACCATCACGGTGCGCGCCGCGGGCGCGCTCGTGTGCTCCGTCACCGTCAACGGCCACATCGCGCGCTACGCGGCGAGCGGCGGCGGGTCGTGGGCCGACGACACGCGCGGCACGGTCGCGCACCAGCTCGGCGACGACGTGGCCACGTACTTCACGTGCGCGGGCAACACGTACACCGCGCGCGACCTCCCCGGCCTCACCTACGCCGCGGGCTGCTTGTCCGTCGGCGTGCCGCTGCGCAGCGGCCAGACGGCAACCGTCACGGCGCGCGGCACGATCGCCTACCTCGGCACCTCGCTCTGATCTCCCCACGACGCGGCGGCGCCATGGTGGCGCGCGCTGCACACGTCGACACCCGCGGAGGGCAGTGTCGGCGCTACCAGACCTCCACCTCGGACCACCCCCCATGCGCACCTCCCACATCCCCTTCTTCACCGCCATCACCGCGCGTGCGTGCCGCGCCCGTGCGGGCGCCAATCTCCTCGTCGATCAGTCGTCGCTGTCGAGCGCCGTCGCCTCCGAGATCGCAGGCGCGGGCTTCGCCACCGACAGCGATGTCGCGTCGGCTGTCTCGGGCCTCGCCTTGCAGAGCGCCGTCGACACGGCGCTCGCCCTCAAGGCCGACCAGAGCGCCGTCGACACGGCCCTCTCGGGCAAGGCGAGCGCCTCCGACCTCACCAACCTCGACGCCGCCGTGAAGGGCGCGAGCGGCAAGCCCTTCAACCTCCTCGAGACCCTCTCCGGAGCGGGCGGCGTCGACCAGTACGGCTCCGCGTGGACGATGCCCTTCGCGCTCGCCTCGGGCGACTACCAGGTCGACGTCGACTTCGTGCTGACCTCGGGCGCCACACAGCTCGGCGTGGTGTCGCAGCGCGGCTGGAAGGGCCGCTACGACGCAACGGCCAACGGGGGCGACGGCGGCTGGACCGAACTCCTCGAGGCCACGACGACCTACAAGGTCGAGTCGGGCACCGTCGATCCGAGCGGCTTCTTCGGCGACGCCGCACACCTCCCGGGCATGGACGTGTCGGTGGACTCGGGCGTGCTCTCGACCATCGCGCGCCCCCGCAACGGGCAGTCGGTCACGATCGCCGTCGACGGCATGCTCCGCGCGCTCGGCGTCAACCTCGACTGATCCGCCCCTCGCAGCCCCCTCTCGCAGCCCCAGCGCGCGCACGTCGCCGCGCTGGGGCGCTCCCCACGTCGATGCCCGACGAGTCCGCGCGCATGCCGTGCTGCGTCGTCGATCGCCGTTGATCGCCACCCGAAGCCCGCCGTGTCGCTACCCCGCCCACAAAGGAGACCTCGATTGAGCCCCACTCCCCGCCCCAACATCCTCGTCATCGACGACGATCCCGCCGCCCGACTCTCGCTGGTGTCGCCCCTTCGCGAGAGCGGGCACGACGTCTCCGAGGCCGCGACGGTCTCTTCCGCCCTCGCCGCGCTCGCGAGCACCACGCCGACCGCATGCGTGCTCGACCTCTCGCTCGACGTCGACGCGTCGCCGCTGCACGCCGCGCTCGCGGCCCGTCGCGTGCCCACGCTGCTCGTGAGCGGGCGCGCGCCCGAGTCGCTCCCCGAGGTGGCCGGCCCGCGCGGGTGGGGCTACCTCGCGAAGCCGGTCGCG
>CAISKJ010000181.1 GCA_903885885.1 uncultured delta proteobacterium | reverse complement strand
GGCCACGTCGTAGAGGCCCTCGAAGAAGCCGCGCTCGGTGTACGTGAGGTTGTAGCGCGCGCAGAGTTCGCGCACGGCCCCCTCGACCTGCCCGAGGTTGTGCCGCGGCATGATGGGGAACACGTGGTGCTCGATCTGACGCTCGAGGCCGCCGAAGAACCACGCGGTGCCGTAGGGCGCGCGTACGTTCTGCGAGGCGACGCACTGGAGCTCGTAGAAGCCCGGCGCCTCGTCGCGGCGGTAGATGGGCCGCGCGTTGTGGCCCACGAGAAACACGGTGCCCGTCATGAGGCCCGACGAGAGCTGCGCGAGCAGAAAGAACGCCGCGCGCAGGCCCCACGAGGGGAGCAGCGCGAGCATGGCGAGGGACCACGCGTGGTGCAGCGCGAGGCAGACGAGTTCGAAGCCGCGCAGGCGCACCCGCGGCGCGCGCAGCGACCAGAGGAGGCTCTGCGCCACCCAGTTGATGCGCGCCAGCGCGATGACCGGGAGCGCGGTGAACACCTGCACGCGCACGAGGGCGCGGGCGAAGGGGCTGATGCCCGTGAGGTCGCGCTCGGTGAAGGCCAGCAGCGGCAGGGTGTCGATGTCGGTGTCGACGCCCATCACGTTGGGGAGGGCGTGGTGGGTGTTGTGCTTGTGGCGCCACCAGTCGGCCGAGAAGCCCAGAAAGAGGCCGCCGACGGCGACGCTCCAGCGGTCGCCGCGGTCGCGGTCGGGGAACACCGCGTGGTGCACCACGTCGTGGGCGAGCCAGCCGGCCTGCTGCCACGCGAGGCCCAGCGCGAGGGCCGCCACGGGCCACAGGGCGGGCGCGAGCGCGAGCGTCGCCGCGGAGCCCACGATGAGCGCGGTGATGAACAAGCCGCGGCGGAGGAACCAGGCCTTCTTGCCCTCGAAGAGACCGGCCTCGTGGGAGCGCGCGCGGAGCGCTTCGAAGTCGCGCTCGACGTCGCTGTCGGCCGCGGGGTCGGGCGCCATGACGAGGGGCTTCTTGGCGCGCAGGCCCTTGAGCGCGCGGCGCGCGAGGGGGCCGTGAAAGGCCTCGAAGACCGTGCTCGCGTCGCGGCCGAGGAAGAACTGCAAGAGGTCGCCGCCGGGGTGGTTCTTCGCCCACTTCTTGACGTCGTAGACCTCGCCCTGAATGCGGACGCAGTCTTCGGGAGTTGCCTCGGGACGTTCCTCGCGCGCCATATTTCGGCGCGGGACATTACAGAAACCTGCCTCGCCCGGCGCTCCGAAATGCCGGAAGAATCTGCGCGTCAGAGGCTTTCTGCGTTCTAACGCTCCGCAGCGTTGGCGGAGGCGTCAGCGCCGCGGGCCGATGAGGGCGCGGGCGCGGAGGGCGCGACGCTCGGCGAACTGCCACCGTCGGGCGATGGCCGCGGCGAAATCGTCACGGGTGAGGGCGCGCGCGGTGGCGAGCACGTCGGGGCACACCAGGTCGCGCGGAATGGTCGACGCGACCTCGTCGGGCGCGATGAGCCGCGCGTGCTCGGGCAGGGCGTCGCGCCACGCGCGGAGGTAGGCCTCGACGCGATCGAGGTTGTCGAGGTGCGCGGCGGGCACCATCTCGATCTCCTGCTGCTTGCTGTCGCGCACGCCCACGTCGTCGAGGAGGCTGAGCTCGAGGGCGACCACGACGCCGGACCAGTGCACCCGGATGCCGCCGCGCGAGGGGCCCGGGGGCGGGTCGTCGTTCCACGGGGTGGTGAGCGTGCGGAGGATCATGAGGCGCGACGACAAGAGCGGCGGCTTGTCGTAGAGCGCCTCGCAGGTGCGCGCGAGCGCGGCGCCCGCCACCGACGGCGCGATGGCGAAGAAGCGCCCGAAGAGCTTGCGGTCGGAGAGGGCGTCGATGAAGTCGTCGCGCGTCGCGAGGGCGCGGCGCCGCAGGAGCTTCGCGAACACCCACGGCTCGCCGAGGTCGGCCGGGGTGAAGCTCGGCGCGTCGGGGAGC
>CAISKJ010000180.1 GCA_903885885.1 uncultured delta proteobacterium | reverse complement strand
CGGCGCGGGCGGTTCTGGCGGCGGCGGCGCGGGCGGCCCTGGCGGCCCGTCGATCTGCGTGTTCTACGTGGGCGCAGCGCCCGGCGTCGTAGGCGGGAGCTGCTCTCGCGGCGGCGCGGGCGGCGGCGCGGCGGGCGGCCCTGGCGCTCCTGCGGGATCCACCGGCGCGAGCGAAGAGATTCGCCCGTCTCCGTAAGCGATCGGCGTCAGCGGGCGTCTTCGGCGCAGAGCGCGAGCTCGACGGGGCTGCGCCCGCGGTCGCAGGTGGCGCAGCTCCGCGCCACACACGCCGCGCGGCGCTGCATGCGCACGGTGACCACGGGCACCGCGGCGTGACGCATCACCGCCTCGGCGACGCTGCCGAGGGCCGCGCGCACGAGCCCCTCGCGGCCGTGCGTGCCCATCACGATGAGCGTGGCGCCCTCGCGCGTGGCGGCCTCCACGATGACCTCGTGCGCGCGACCGAAGACCACGCGCCCTTCGGCCTCGACGCCCTGCGCCCGGGCCTGCGCGAGGAGGGGCGCGAGGCGGGCCTCGGCGTCGGCCCGCAGCAGCGTCTCGACGGGGAGCGGCGCCCCGCCGTCGGGCGGCCGCACCGTGGCCGTGCGCGGGAGCCCGCGCGGCGCGTCGCTCGCGTGCAACACGACGAGCCGGGCTTCGAAGGCCCGCGCGAAGCGCATCGCCTCGGCGAGCACGTAGGCGGCGCAGTCGGAGAAATCGACGGGCACAAGGATCAGCGACATGGAGCCTTCGGCGCTGCGGCGCGTGTGCGACGCGGCGTGACGCGCCGCGCGTGCGGTGAGAGCCCGACGCCGCGTCGATGGGTTCTCCTCGCGGGGGCGAGAAACGGTTGCAGAAATGATCCCCCGCCGCGATCTTCGAGGCGAGAGCGTCGATGCAAAAACTTCGATTGATCGAGCGATTCCTGCGCGTCCGCGCGCGCACCGAGCACCTCGCGGCCCCATTGAGCCCGGAAGATCAGAACCTGCAGTCGATGCCGTCGGCGAGCCCGGTGAAGTGGCACCGGGCCCACACCACCTGGTTCTTCGAAGAGTTTGTGCTCTCGCCCCGCGGCGTCGCGCGCTTCGACCCGCGCTTCGCGTTCCTCTTCAACTCCTACTACGAGGCCGTGGGCCCGCGGCACGCGCGCCCCGCCCGGGGAATGCTCTCGCGCCCGTCGGCCCACGAGGTGGGCGACTATCGCCGCGCGGTCGACGGTCGCGTCGAAGACCTCCTCGCGTCGGCCTCGCCCGACGACCTCGTCGCCCTCGCGCCCCTCATCCTGCTCGGCCTCGCCCACGAGGAGCAGCACCAGGAACTCCTCCTCACCGACATTCACCACGCCCTCGCGCAGAGCCCGCTGCGCCCGGTGTACACGCCGGCGCCCGCGAGCGCTCCCGTCGAAGCTCCCGCGGCCGACCCGTGGGTCGAGCACCCCGGCGGGCTCGTCGAGGTCGGCGACGCGGGCGGCGCCGTCGCCTTCGACAACGAGGGCCCGCGGCACCGCGTGTGGCTCGAGCCCTTCGCCGTCTCGCGCGAGCTTGTGCGCGTGCGCGACGTGGTGGCCTTCGCGCGCGCGGGGGGCTACCGCACGGCCTCGCTGTGGCTCAGCGAGGGCTTCGACTGGGCGCGCGCGCAGAGCGTCGCCGCGCCCCTCTACGCCGAGATCGACGGCGACACGATGCGTGCGTTCACCCTCCACGGCGAGCGTGTGCTGCACCCCGACGCGCCCGCCACGCACCTGTCGTACTACGAGGCCGACGCGATCGCGCGCTTCCTCGGCCACCGGCTCCCCACCGAGTTCGAGTGGGAGGCCATCGCCGGAGATGACGTTCTCAGCGGCCACCAGCTCGACGTGGGCCCGTCGGGCATCGAGAGCCTCCTCGCGCCCGCGCCCTCGAACCCGTCGCTCTACGGCGCCGCCTGGGTGTGGACGGCGTCGAGCTACGAGGCCTATCCGGGCTTCGCGCCCGCGGCCGGCGCCGTCGGCGAATACAACGGCAAATTCATGGTGAACCAGCGCGTGCTGCGCGGCGGGTCGATGTACACGCCGCGCGGCCACCTGCGCCGCGCCTACCGCAACTTCTGGCACCCTGACACGCGCTTTCAGCAGTCAGGCGCGCGCCTCGCGCGTCGCGAAGAAGCTCCCTCGCGCTGACCAGGGGCCTCTGCGAACCCTTCCGCGGTCGCGACGGATCTCATGGGACACAGAAGGAGCACCACGATGTACGCAAACAACCTCCGAGACCTCGACCAGAACGGCTTCGACGCCGCGCTCGCCAGCCCAGGCATCGTGCTCATCGACTGGTGGGCCCCCTGGTGCGGCCCCTGCCGCGCGTTCGCGCCGGTGTTCGAACGCGCCGCCGCGAAGAACCCCGACGTCACCTTCGCCAAGGTGAACACCGAAGACCAGCCCGCCCTCGCCGCAGAGTTCGAGATCCGCTCGATCCCTACGCTCATGGTGATTCGCGACGGCGTGATGCTCTACAACCGACCGGGGATGCTCCCCGCGGCCGCGCTCGATCAGCTCATTACGTCGGCGCGCTCGGTCGACATGGTGGCGGTGAAGAAGCACCTCGCCCGGCAGGAAGCCCCCGCGGGCTGAGCGCACACCCGCTCACGGGTCGAGGCGAGGCCACACACACTCGCCCGACGCCGTCGAGGCCTCGACCTCTCCCGCATCGTTGAAGCGCAGCGCGTGAGAGCGCCGCGAGAGCGTCGCGAGGATCTCGCCGCGCACACCATCCCCCGCGGGCGACGGCCGCCCGTCGTCGATCACCGCGGGGCGCGCCCGCAGCGTGCGTCGCTCGCCGTCGAAGCGCGCCTCGAAGAACGCGGTCTGCGCGCTCGCGCCGTGCGCCATCGGAAACGCGAAGTTCCCCGTGGAGTACAGCACCCACGCCCCGTGGAGGCGCTCTACCCCCTGGAGCACGTGCGGGTGCGAGCCCACCACGAGCGACGCCCCCGCGCGGGCCCAGCGGCTCGCGAGCGCGCGCTGCCACCGATCGGGGCACGGGGCGAGCTCGGTGCCCCAGTGGACCATCACCACCACGAGGTCGCCGCGGCGCCGCGCGCCCTCCACGGCCTCGACGGTCTCGTCTTCCCAGTTGCGCCACGCCGACGCGATGCCCGCACGGGCGCGCAGCGCCACCCAGGGGTACTCGCAGTTCATGCGATAGAAGCCGAACACGGCCACCGCGCGGCCCGCGATCACCGCGCGCGCAGGGAGGTACGCGGCCCCGTGGTCGGGCCCCGCCCCCGCACGCAGAACGCCCGCCGCATCGCAGAGCTCCATGGTGCGCGTGAGGCCCGCGACGCCGTAATCGAGCGCGTGGTTGTTGGCGAGCGACACGCCGTCGACCCCCGCGGCGCGCAGCAGCGACAGCGTCTCTGGGGGCGAGCGGAAGACGAAATCCTTCGCGGCCGCGTCGCCCACGGCGGGCTCGGCCACCACCGTCTCGAGGTTGACCCACGCGTGGGAGACGCCCTCGAACCATGGGCGCACCGCGTCGAGGGGGGCGCGCGCCGCGAGCCCCTCGGTGAACGCGACATCGCCCGCGAAGCCCAGCGTCAGGGGCGGGCGCGGGGCCACAACCAGGGGCGCGCTCGCGTCTCGCGGCGATGCGACGACGACATCGGGAGGCGGTCGCCGCGCGGGCTGCCGCGCGCACGCAGCGAGGGCGAATACTACCGCCGCCACGGGGCCCTTCGCACCGGTGCCGTTCAATAATCGTGCAGCGTGAACATTGTGAGCCCGAAGCTCAACCATGACGAAGCATCCACCGTTATCCTGATTCAACGGAGGTTCGCCGCCCAATGGGACACGCGCATCACTTTCTCTCTCGCCTCGATCGCGTATCGCTGCAAGAGGTCGAGTTGTCGCTGGGGCTCTACAACAATCCCGCGCTGCTGCGCTTCATCCTCGCGCGCGCGGGCCTCCCCAAAGCCGCCGAGCGCGTGGCCATCTCGCTCGACGACCGCAACGAGGGGCCCTTTCTCATCGTGACGCGCGACGGGCGCTTCGTCACCTGCCTCGCGCGCGGCATGGTGCACGACCTCCCGCTGGTGCGCCGCTGGCAGCTCGACCTCCTCGCCGATCGCCACCAGGCGCTGCGCGACGCCCTGCGCCCCGCCGCCGCGGTGCCCGACGACGAGCGCGCCTTCACCCGCATGTTCAGCCCCATCTTTACATCGGGCCCGCACCTCTCGCGCGAGGAGTTTCTCGAGCTCTCTCCGTGGCAGCCCATGATGTTCAAGACCTACGCGGCGTGGGCCCGCGACACGAGCGTGACGCTCGCGCACCTCTTCCACGAGCTCTCACCCATCACGCGCCCGCGCCCGCGCGACCACGCGCTCCTCAAGCACTATTGGGATCGCCTCTGGGCCCTGCGTCACCTCTACCTTCTCATGGGCGTCGGCGACCCCATCGAGTACTTCGAGTCCGAGCCCCGCGCGGTGCTCGAGAAGATCACCGAGACCGTCGGGCACCGGGCCGCCGACGAGTGCGCCTTTCCGCCCATCGCCGCGGGCGCGTGGCACTCGGCGCGCATCGGCGGCGCGTACCTCCCCATCTGCAGCTACCGCTTCGAACACAGCGCCGCGGGCACGCGGCAGACCCTCGCCGCCCTCGAGCTCTCGGCCATCGCGGGCCGCCACGACGCCCTGCGCGACGGCATCGTCGCGGGCTTTCGCGCCGCCGCTACGCACACCGCCAACGACGCCCCCGACGACGAAGACCACGCGCAGCGCCGCGCGTCGGCCGCCCGGGCGCTCCGCGCCTTCGAGCGCACCGACGACCTCGACCTGCGCGCCGCGCGCTTCGGCGCCGAGCTCCTCTTCGCGCAGGGGCACCCCGCGATCGAGAAGCACGGCTGGCGGAGCCCCCTCGACGTGCCCCTCGACGTCGCGCGCCCCGTGGCCGCCGCGCACGCCTGCGGGTGGACCGCGACGCCCGGCGCCGAGGCCACCATGCACGACCTCACGCCCTCGATCGCGCGCTACAGCCCCGAAGATTTCTACCTCCCCGCGCGCTGGCTCCGCGACCTGCGCACGCCCTTCAGCGCCGACGACACGCTGAAGCACCTGCGCATGCAGCGCGACTACTTCGACCGCCGCGAGCCCGTGCGCGCCGCGAAGGAGCCCGGCCGCAACGACCCCTGCACCTGCGGCTCCGGCGCCAAGTACAAGAAGTGTTGCGCGATCGCGCCCAAGAAGGTCGCCGTCGAAGCGCCCGCCCCCGAGACGCCCGTGGCCACGCTCGCCGACGGCATCATGCCGCTGCCCGAGAAGACCGCGACGCGCAACTCGCTCTTCCCGCCGCCTCCGCCGCCCGAGGCGCGCGCCGAGACGTCGCCCGAGACCGCCGCCGAGATCGCGCGCGATCTCGACGCCGCCGACGCCGCGATCGCCGCCGACGCCGCGATCGCCGCCGCCTAGCGCGCCGACACACAAAAGCCGACGCGCGTGAGCGCGCCGGCCTCTGTGATCACTGAACGTGACGTCGCTTCAGCGAATGGCTTCGAAGAGACCGGCCGCGCCCATGCCGCCGCCGATGCACATCGTCACGATGCCGTAGCGACCGCCGCGGCGCTGCAGCTCGTGGAGCAGCGTGGCCGTGAGCTTCGCGCCCGTGCACCCGAGCGGGTGCCCGAGGGCGATGGCGCCGCCGTTGACGTTCACCTTCTCCATGTCGGGGTGCAGCTCGCGCTCCCAGGCCAGAACCACGGGGGCGAACGCCTCGTTGATCTCGACCAGGTCGATGTCGTCGAGGGAGAGGCCGGCCTTCTCGAGCACCTTGGTGGTGGCCGGGATGGGGCCGGT
>CAISKJ010000179.1 GCA_903885885.1 uncultured delta proteobacterium | reverse complement strand
CGAAGACGGTCTGCGCCGCTGCATGCCCGTGCGCACCCGCGAGGGCGCCACCACGCGCGCCTGCGTCCCCGACGACCGCTTCGGCCCCGACGCGTGCGGCCTCAAGGCCGCCAACGCGCGCGGCATCGGCGCGCCCTGCGACGCCACCACCGCCTGCCCCGCCTCGCTCGAGTGCGCCACCGGCGTCGACCCCGCCCTCACCCGCGGGTTCTGCACCGCCGCGTGCACCGCCGACGACGCGTGCGGCGCTGGCGCCCGGTGCCTCGCGCTCGGCGCCCGGGGCATGCGCTGCGTGCCCGACGACTGCGCCTGCGCGGCCGGTCCGCGCGACGCCCTCCTCGACCGCGCGCTCGCCCAGGGCGACCCCCAGTGGTCGCGCTGCAACCTCTTCTTCACGCAGTCGAACCTCGACGCGTTTCCGCCCAACACCTCGCGCGACCGCTTTCGCCTCCCGGTCTTCGACCGCGTGCACCGCGACTGGCTCTACGGCGCCCGCTGGGCGCGCGACATGGGCCCCTCCCTCGACACCGCCGCCGCCACGCTCTCGGGCGCGCTCGCCGCGATGGCCAGCCTGCGCGCCGACGGGAGCACCACGCGCATCGCCGCGCCCGCCCCCGTCGCGGCCCCCGCCGACGCGATGACGTCCCTCCTCGACGCACTCACCGCCACCGGCGCCACCGTCGACCGCGCGCGCGCCGCGCAGGCGATGGCCACCTGGCCCCCGGCGCTCGTGTCGGCCCTCGCGCGGGTGCTCGCCGCGTCCCTCGACGCCGCGCAGGCACGCGACCGCGGCCTCGCCTTCGCCGCCTCGCCCGACGAGCGCGCGCGCCTCTTCGCCATCGGCCCGCACATGTTTCTGCCCACCACGCGCGCTGACGAGCGGCCCGACTTCGCGCAGGCCTTCGACGTGGGGAGCCTCCTCGGCGACGTGGTGGTCCCCATGCCCGAGGCGCTGCGCCTCGCGCGCACCATCGAGGCCATCGACTGGGCGCCCCTGCGCGGCGTCATGGGGCCCGCCCTGCAGCTCGACTCGCCCATGGGCTGGATCGTCGTGCGCGACGGCGCCAACCACACGCACTCGGCCACCGAGTTCGCACGCACGCTCGTCACGATCGACCTCGGCGGCGACGACACCTACGAGAACGCCGCGGGCGCCAACGCCGACCCCGCCAACCCCGTGAGCGTGCTCGTCGACCTCGCGGGCGCCGACACGTACACCTATCCCGCGGTGCCCTCGGCGCTCGACCGCCCCGACACGCTCCCGAGCGACCGCGACGGCCGCGCCCGCGCGGGCGCCACGGCCACGCCGTCGGTCTCGCGCACGGGCCGCCAGGGCTCGGCGCGCCTCGGCGTCGCGATGCTCTACGACCTCGGCGCGGGCAACGACCGCTACCGCTCGCTCACCATGTCGCAGGGCTTCGCCGCGTACGGCGTCGGGGGGCTCTACGACGACGGCGGCGACGACGAGTACGCCGTCGAAGCGGGCGCCCAGGGCGCCGCCGTGGCGGGCGTGGCGGCCCTCGTCGACGCGGGCGGCAACGACCGGTACAGCGCCTGGGCCTTCGCCGAGGGCTTCGCGTACGTGCAGGGCGCCGCGGTGCTCTACGACCGCGACGGCCGCGACGTGTACGACTCCAAGCGCACGCCCGTGCTCTACGTGTCGGCGCAAGACGCCACGGTGAACTCGAGCTTCACGCAGGGCGCGGGCTTCGGCCGCCGCGGCGACGCCACGCCCGACCGCACCAACATGTCGGGCGGCCTCGGCGTGCTGCGCGACCGCGCGGGCGACGACCGCTACGCGTCGGCCATCTTCGGCACGGGCACGGGGTACTGGGGGGCCATGGGGCTGCTCCTCGACGGCGCCGGCGACGACCGCTACGACGGGCGCTGGTACTCGCAGGGCGGCGCGGCCCACTTCGCCTACGCGGCCCTCGTCGACGGCGGCGGCGTCGACGTGCACAACATGGAGGCCACGCGGCAGAACATGACCGCGGGCGCGGGCCACGATTTCTCCCTCGGGATCCTCCTCGCGCTGGGCGCCGGCGGCGACACCTACGGCGTGCCCAACCTCGCGCTCGGCGCGGGCAACGCCAACGGCGCCGGGCTCTTCGTCGACGAGGGCGGCGCCGACACCTACGAGGCCCCGAGCGCCCTCACGCTGGGCAACGCGGCGCTCGAGACGCTCACCGACCCGGGCCGTCTCATGCGCCCCACGGTGGGCATCTTTCTCGACGCCGACGGGGCCGACACGTACCGCCGCACGGTGATGGGCGCGCCCGAGGGCAACGACCGCACGTGGTCGCAGCGCATCCACCCCGAGGCCCCGAGCGAGCGCGGCTTCGGCGCCGACGCGACGGGCGCCCGCACCGGGCTCTGACCGATGCCGCGGCTCGTGTTCGAACACACGCGCTTCGAGGTCGACCTCCCCGAAGGAGGCCGCGTCCTCGACGTCTGCGACGAGCACTTCATGGCGGGTGTCGCGTTCGCGTGCCGCCACGCCAACTGCGGCATCTGCCGCGTCGAGGTCGTCGAGGGCGCCGACCGCTGCGAGCCCGCCGACGACGACGAGCTCCAGCTCACCGAAGGCGTCTTTCACCACGGCCCCGCGGTGCGCCTCGCGTGTCAGCTCCGCGTGCGCGCGGGCGACGGCGTCGTGCGACTGCGCGTCGTGCGCTGACACCGTCGGTCGCAGACGCCTGCGGTCCGAGGCGCAGACGCCTG
>CAISKJ010000178.1 GCA_903885885.1 uncultured delta proteobacterium | reverse complement strand
CTGGCTCGACCGCACCGCGATGACGGCGCAGGTCGAGACGCGGTCGTTCGGGTCCATTCTGGGCCAGCTCGTCGAAGACGCCGCCCCCGCGGCCGACGAGGGCGTCGACGCGGCCGCCCACGCCGCCGACGGCGCGATCGTGTCGCTCGTCAACCAGATGATCATCGACGCGTGCGTGCGCGGCGCCTCCGACGTGCACATCGAGCCCAACGGGCGCGAGCGCCCCATGGTGATTCGCCTGCGCATCGACGGCGACTGCGTGGCCTACCAGGAGATCCCCGCGGCGCACCGCGCGAGCTTCGTGGCGCGCATCAAGATCATGGCGCGCCTCGACATCGCCGAGCGCCGCAAGCCCCAGGATGGCAAGATTCGCGTGCGCGTGGGCGAGCGCTTCGTCGAGCTGCGCGTGGCGATCATTCCCACCTCGACGGGCGACGAAGACGCCGTGCTGCGCGTGCTCGCCGACGCCAAGCCCCTGCCCCTCGAGCGCCTCGCCCTCTCGCCGCGCAACCTCACCGAGCTCCGCGGGCTCATCAAGCGCCCCTACGGGCTCATGCTGTGCGTGGGCCCCACCGGGTCGGGCAAGACCACCACCTTGCACTCGGCCCTCGGCGCCATCAACAACACCGACACCAAGATCTGGACCGCCGAAGACCCCGTCGAGATCACCCAGCCCGGCCTGCGCCAGGTTCAGGTGAACGCGCGCATCGGGTACACCTTCGCCGCCGCCATGCGAGCCTTTCTGCGCGGCGACCCCGACGTGATCATGATCGGCGAGATGCGCGACCACGAGACCGCCGCGATGGCCGTCGAGGCCTCGCTCACGGGTCACCTCGTGCTCTCGACGCTGCACACCAACAGCGCGCCCGAGACGGTGACGCGCCTCCTCGACATGGGCCTCGACCCCTTCAGCTTCGCCGACTCCCTTCTGGGCGTGCTCGCGCAGCGCCTCGCGCGGGCCCTCTGCACCGCGTGTCGGGCGCGGCGCCAGGCCACCCACGACGAGATCGAGCGCCTCGTCGAGGTGTACGGCGCCGAGGAGTTCACCCGCGACTTCGGGCGCACCGACGACGACCTCAACGTGTGGCACGCGCCCGGCTGCAAGAACTGCGGCGGCACGGGCTACCGCGGCCGCGTGGGCCTCCACGAGCTCCTCGTGGTGACCGACCCGATGCGCGCCGCCATCGCGCGCCGCGCCGCCGCGAGCGAGCTCCGCGCGCTGGCCGCGGAGGGGGGGGATGCGCACCCTCGTGCAAGACGGCATCGCCAAGGCCCTCTCGGGCTCCGTCGACGTGACCCAGGTGCTCGCCGTCGCGAGCCGCTGAGCCGCCCGTCGCACCCCGTTACGGTTCAGTCGTCTTGCCAGTAGGGCTCGTCGTCGGGCGGGTCGAGCGCGGCGGCCACCACCGAGGCGAGGCCCGCGTCGGCGATGGACCCCGCGGGCAGCGCGCGCAGGTGGGCGCCGAGGCCCTCGGGGTAGTCTTCGACGAGGCGCGCGAGGCGCGACACCACCGCGGGGTCGCGCGACGCGAAGAGCGGCGCGAAGGCGCCCCACAGCGCGTCGATGGGGTGCTCGTGGTAGAGCGCGTGGTGCAAGAGGGGCACGCGCAGCGCGTCGTCGACGGCGGCCGCCAGGGGCCCGAGGAGCGCGTCGCTCCACGCGAGCTTGCGCTGAAAGAGCAGCGCGTTGGCCGCGAGCGCGGCGGTCTCGGGCGAGAAGGCGCCGCCGGGCGCGAGCTGGCGCTGCATCGCCGCGGTGTGCGCGTCGTCGCTCTCGGCGCGCACCAGGAGGCACGCGAGCTGGTAGCGCCGCGACACGTCGCGGGCCGCGCGCGGGTCGTCGCGGAGCGCGGGGTCGGGGTCGAGGGCGCGGGCGATCCACGCGCGCGAGAGGCCGCCGCGGGCGACGAGCTCGCGGGCCGCGCCGCCGAGCCAGCGCACCGCCTCGAAGGTGAGGTCGGCCATGGCGCCCGGCGTCGCGAACAGGGCCGTGAGCCGCGCCTCGACGGCCCCGATGGCGCGCGCGGCGCCCACGCGGGCGAGGTGCCCGAGGCGCTCGAAATTGCCTTCTTTTAAAGCGCTTTCGAAGCTCGCCGCGATGCGCGCGTCGAGGTCGGCGTCGGCGTCGATGGCGGCGAGGAGCTCGGCCGCGTGGGAGGCCGCGTGGCCGTCGGCCGCGGCGTCGATGGCGGCGAGGCACTCGTCGGCGAGGGCGCGGTCGACGCCCGCCGCGCGGAGCACCTGCGTGGCGTCGCGCTGGGCGAGGCGGTAGCGCCCCTCGCGGAGCACGCGCAGGCCGAGGGGGCGCAGGAGGCTCAGGTCGGCGCGGGGCGCGTCGAGCTCGGGGAGCGCGCGGGCGAGGCCCTGAAACCACGCGTTGGGGCTGCGCAGCGAGCGCTGCGCGGCGAGGGTCTCGACGGCCTCGACGCCGGCACGCCCGAAGCGCGCGAGGAGGGCGCGCACCCAGCCCGCGGGGTCGGAAGGGAGCGCCGCGCGGTCGTTGTGGCGCCACACGTCGTCGGCGCCGAGGGCGAACACCAGGAGGCACAGCGCCTCGCGCGACGGAGCCTCGGCGAGGAGGGCCTCGACCATGCGCCCGCGGGCCTCGAGGGGACGGCCCCGCAGCACCATGAGGCGACCGAGGAAGGTCTCCGAGGGGGGCGCGTCGAGGAGGCGCACGGTGACGCCCGCGAGGGCGTCGACGGGGCACTGCGCGCCCACGCGCTCGCGCCAGAGCTCGTGCGCGCGCAGGGCGACCTCGGGGGCGCCGTCGGCGGCCGCGAGGAGGAGCCGCGGGCGGGCGAGCGCGAGGGGGAGCCGCGCGAGGGCCTCGGTGGCCGCGAGGCGGTTGAGGTCGCGGGCGTGCGTGAGCCAGTCGTCGACGAGGGCGAGCGAGCGCTCGGGCAGCGCGGCGGCGAGGGTGCGCAGGGCCCAGAGCGAGTCGGCGATGCCCCAGGCGCCCGCGGAGCCCGCGCGCGCGGTGACGAGCTCGGCGAGCACCGACTCGGCGCAGGCGGGGCGCAGGTCGACCACGAGCTCGGTGAGGCTCCGCGCGTAGGCGAGGGCGTGTTCGAAGGTGGTGCCGCGGAGAAAATCGGGGAGGTCGTGCACGAGGAGGTCGCGCAGGAGGTACGCGGCGTCGTCGGCGGAGAGGGTGTCGGGGCCCATCGCGCGCAGCGACGCGAGGGCGATGGCGCGCATGCCCAGGTGCGGCGCGCGCAACAGGCGACGCAGCGCCGGGGCGGCCTCGCGGCTGGGGGCGAGCTCGAGGAACGACAGGCTCGCGAGGCGCTGGGCCCAGGGGAGGTCGTCGCGCTCGACGAGGGCCACGAGGGGCGCGCTCCACGCGGCGGCGACGCGCTCGGAGCGCCAGGGGCCCGCGGCGCTGAGGTGAAAGAGCACCTGCTGCATGAGCTCTTCGGCCTCGGAGGTGACCAGCTCGACGGCGAGCTCGACGACCTCGGGGTGATCGAGCTCGAGCCACACGACGCACTGCACGAGGGCGTCGCGCGCGTCGTCGTCGATGCGCCCGTAGTGCCGCGCCACGAGGCGCAGGAGGCGCACGGCCTGGAGGGGGTGCTCGTTCATCGCGGCGACGCGGAGGCCCAGCGCCGCGGCGTGGCGGGCGAGCTGCTCGGCGGCGCGCGCCTGGAGCCCCGGGTCGACGAGGCGCCACGTGCGGTCTACGGCTTCGGCGAAGCGCTTGCACTCCTCGCGGGCGGCCATGCGGTGGCGCTCGAGGGAGCGCATCTCGCGCACGGTGAGCGACGCGTCGGCCTCGGCGACGGGCGCAGCCTCGGGAGCCTCGTCGTCGACGGAGGGCCGCTCGTCGGGGCGCGCGTGCCGCCACGCGTAGCGCGCGGCGAGGGCGCGGTCGAGGCTGTCGTTCGAAGCCATGGCGTGGGTACCCGCTTCTCTACGGCACATAGGCCGCGGTGAACAGCCCCGCGCGCCGCACCGCGGGGCTTCGCGTGGGGCTACACTCGCGCGCTACAACCCCATGGTGTCTCTGCGCATCAAGAGCCTCGATTCGCTCGACCCGCGAACGGTCCCGCTGCCCAACGGCACCGAGGTGACCACCGGCGCCGACCGCCGCACCCTCGACGGCGCGCGCCTCGTGCGCCAGGGCGCCGTCGGTCGCGTGACGGCCACCACCGACGAGGGCGTGACGGTGCTCATCGTCGGCGTGGGCGCGTGCCTCTATCCCCGCGCGGAGCTCACGCCCCATCGCATGGGGCAGGTGCGCTACGCCGTCGAGCGCGCCGCCAACGAGGGCGCGCTGCGGCCCTGCGTGGTGCTCGAGGCCACGGTGGGCTCGCGCGCGTGGAACCTCTCCGACGCGGGCTCGGACACCGACCGGCGCGGGGTCTTTCTTCTCCCCTTCTCGTGGACGGCGGGGCTCGCCGAGCCCGTGGCCACCCTCGTGAGCGCCGACGGGAGCGACTCGTACTGGGAGTACGGCCGCGCGGTGCGCCAGCTCCTGCGCGCCGACCCCAACACCCTCGAGATGCTCTGGGTGCCCGAGGTGCGCGCGCTCGACCCCGTGGCCGAGGCCCTCATCCAGCACCGCGACATCTTCTCGTCGGTGGAGGTCTACGGCACCTTCGGGCGCTACGCGCTCTCGCAAGCGCGCAAGCTCGCCCAGTCGATGCGCCTCGCCGAGCACCGCGGCGTGGTGCTCGCGTGGCTGCGCGCCGACCCGACGCTCACCCTCGACGCTGTGGGAGCGCGCCTCGCCGCCGAGGCCCACGACGCCACGCCCGACGGCGCCCTCCGCTGCACGCAGTACGTGAAGCAGCTCTACCGCTCGATGCACGACCAGGGGATCTTGCCCGTGGCCGAGTTCGCCGCCCTCACGCACTTCGCCGTCGAGCGCTCGATGGATTTCGACCTCCCGCGCGAGCTGCGCCCCAAGAACGCCTACAACCTCCTGCGCCTCGTGGCCTCGGCGACGCACTGGCTCCGCACGGGCGCGCCGCTCATCGGCGTCGAGGGCGACCTGCGCGAGCGCCTCCTGCGCATCAAGCGCGGTGAGGTTCCCCTCGCCCAGTCGCTCGCGTGGACCGAAGAGATGGCCGGCGAGCTCGACGACGCGCGCGCCCACACGGTGCTCCCCCGCAGGCCCGACGTGCAGGCCGCCGACGCGCTGCTCCGCGCGGCCCGCGAAGAGTCCGCGCGGCGGTGGTTCGCGCGCGCCCCGGGCCCCTGGGGCCTCGACGCGCCCGAGGCCCCGGCGGTGTCGCACGACAGCGACGGCCGCGCGACGCTGGACGCACCGCCGCAAGGGTGATTCGATGCGCGCCTCCAATGCGCACAGGGATCTCGCACGGTGGTATCGCGCTCGCGGCGCTGGCCCTCACGCTCTCCGGGTGCCCCGACACCGGTGAGGTGATCATTCCGGTGGCCGACGTCACCGTGCCCGACGTCACCGTCGACCGCCCCAGCGACACCGCCGTCGACCGTGCGACCGACGTCCCCGTCGACGGTGCGACCGACGTCACAGTGGACCTCGCCGACGCGGGCGACGTGGCCGACGGGAGCGACGCCGCCGACGCCGTGAGCGTGCGCTGCGCCGCGGGCCTCGACAGCGACGGCGACGGCCTCGCCAACGACCGCGAGTGCGCCGACGGCACCGACCCCTTCTCGCCCGACACCGACAGCGACGGCCTCTCCGACGGCGTCGAGGCGAGCTACCCCCGCGCCTGCGTGGCCGCCGACCGCACGCGGCAGCGGCGCCCGCCCGTGGCCTGCACCGCCGACGCGATGTGCATGACGGGCGAGGCGTGCCGCGGCCTCGACCCGCGCAACCGCGACAGCGACGGCGACACCCTCGCCGACGGCGCCGAAGACCCCTCGGGCGACGGCCGCGTCGACGTGACCCGCGGCGAGACCGACCCGCGCCTCTGGGACACCGACGGCGACGCGATGGGCGACGCGGCCTCGGGCCTCGCCATCTGCCGCGCCGACGGCCTCGCCACGGTGACGCAGACCGCCCTCCCGAGCGCGCGCACGCAGGTGGGCTACGACCCCGCGTGGCCCACGGCCTCGCGCGCCACGGGCACCGCCGGGCGCAGCGCGGTGGTGCTCGACGACCCGCGCGCCAGCGTGGCGGCCCTCGTGGCGGCCATCCCCGCGACGGGCGACGTGCGCGCCGAGGCCACCCGCGTCGAGGCGATCGTCACCGCCGCGCTGGGCGCGGGCGTCACCCCGGTGCTCGTGGGCCGCTCGCTCAGCACGCACGAGATGAACCCCGCCGTCACGTCGACGTACCGCGTGGCCCGCGCCGCCACGGCCCCCGCGCTGCGCGACGCGCTGCTCAACCCCCTCACGGGCGTGACGCCCGCGGGCACGCTCACCTACGGCGGCGCGGCGGAGTTTCTCGTCGATGTGACCACCGTGCGGCGCACCACGGGGGCCGTCACCAACGTCGACGACGTGGTGGTCACCGTCGCGCCGCGCGCGGTGCTCGAAGACGCCGCGACGCCCGCGAGCGCGCGCGCCACCGACCTGCTCAACACCACGGCCCTCGCCGAGTCCGACAAGGGCCTGGGGTTTCACTGCCAGCAGTTTCGGGCCCCCGCGGCGCCGAAGGTCGACTTCATCTGGACCGTCGACGTGTCGATCTCGATGGGCCCCTACCAGGTGTCCGTGGGCGACACGGCGGCGCAGTTTTTCAGCGACCTCACCACGGCGGGCATCGACTTTCGCGTGGCCGTGCTCAAGGCCGCCTCGACGCCCTTCAACTTCGCGCGCCCCTTGCCGGGCCTGCGCTTCGTGCAGGGCGCGAGCGCCACGGGCGCCCGCGACCTCGCGTGGAACGTCACCGTCGAGCCCTACCGCATGATGGCCGCCGACCGCCTCGCGCCCTACGGCAACGCCGGGGCGTTCGTGGTGCAGCTCGACGAGGAGCCCCTCGCCGCGGGCGTGCTCGCGTTCGAAAACCTCCTCGCGGCGCCCGCCACGGCGCCCGAAGATCAACGCCTGCGCGACGGCGCGCTCAAGGTGGCCTTCTTCGTCGCCGACGAGACCGGCACCAACGACGACATGCGCTACTTCGCGCTCAACACGGCGCGCTGGGGCACCACCTACCCCGAGCGTCTGCGCCGCGCGATCGACTTCTATCGCAGCCGAAACATTCTCACCTTCGGCCTCGTGAACGACCAGCGCATGGACTGCTCCACGGCCACCGCCGCCGACATGCGCAAGTGCCTCATCACGGGCAACGGCGGCGCGTACATTCCCATCACCGCGGCCACGAGCACCGACGTGGCCGCGGCCATGCGGCGCATCGTCGACGCCGTGGCCGGCGCGGCCTCGCCCTATCGCCTCGAGCGCCAGCCCATCACCAGCACCCTCAAGGTGCGCGTGCGCGGGGTCGACGTTCCCCGCTCGCGCGCCGACGGCTTCGACTACGACCAGGCGTCGAACACCGTCGTGTTTCGCGGCGCCACGCACCGCCCCGCGCCCGGCGACGAGGTGGTGATCTCGTACCGCGTGTGGCAGCCCTGCCCGAGCCTCAACTCCCCGTGCTCGGCCTCCGGCGAGTGCTGCGCCCCGCAGGAGTGCGTGCTCGGCCGCTGCGCCCCGCCGTGCATGCGCCTCGGCGCGATGTGCGCCCGCGACGGCGACTGCTGCGCGCCCAACGCGTGCGTCATGGGCCGCTGCGCGCCGCCCACCACCTGCCGCCCCGAGGGCGAGCTCTGCACCGTGAGCGCCGAGTGCTGCGCGCCCGGCGCGTGCACCATGGGCCGCTGCGCGCCGCCGCCGCCGTGCCGCGCCGTCGGCGTCGCGTGCACGAGCAACACCGACTGCTGCAGCACCAACTGCGTCATGGGCCGCTGCGCGCCGCCGCCGTGCAGGCCCATCGCGGGCATGTGCACCTCGCCCGCGGATTGTTGCTCGGGGAGCTGCTCCAACGGGCAGTGCGCGCCGGGCTGAGTAGTTCACTCGACGACTGAATCCGTTCAGTCGTCGGGTGAACGTGCACGCGGTCGCAAGGGCATTACGCGAAGAGGTCTTCTCCGCGGGTGACCTCGAACGCGCGCTCGGCCCAGACGGCGAGCGTCGCGACGTCGCCCTCGGCCGCGACGCGCGCGCGCTGCCTGTCGTCGAGTTCGACGCCGCGCAAGCGACACGTCTCGAGCACGCTGCGCGCGAGCGTCGCCTGCACGCGCGCCATGCGGTCGAGGGCGTCGTCGCGCTGTCGTGCGGCGTCGTCGCGCTGTCGCGTGGCGTCGTCGCGCTGCCGGGCGGCGTCGTCGCGCTCGACCTGGCGCTCGTCGACGAGCGACTGGAGCCGCGTCACCAGCTCCGACTCCGAGGGGATCATCGACTCGTTGGAGAAGAACCGCAGGCGGTTGTGCACCACCGCGAGGTCGAGGCCCAGCACCTGCGAGCGGAGGTATCCGCCCTGCGGCACGATGGGGGCGTAGCTCTGGGCCTTCGGGTCCGCGAGGCGCCAGCCGCGCAGCGCGCCGCTGCGGCAGTCGTAGCTGAAGTACTCGGGGATCCGCACGCGGGCGTAGTCGCGCACGTTCTCGACGAGGTCTTTGTGCTTCTTGCCGAGGTTGCGCACCTCGATCACGAGGTCGATGCCGCGCTTCTCGTCGAGCACCACCCAACGCTCGGGCTCGTAGTCGGGGTCGCAGTCGATGACCGCGAGCACGTCGGGCACGATCACCGGCTCGCCGGGGTAAAGCACCGCGAGCTCGGAGCCGATGTACACCTGGCGACCGGTTCGTCGAAAGTGGGCGTCGAGGTCGAGGGCGATGCCCATCTTGCGCTTCACGTGGCGCGTGCCCTCGCTCATGGCCTCGCGGTACTCGTCGAGCACCGCCTCGATGGCTTCGGCCGCGGCCTCGCGCTCGTGGGGCGTCATGCGCAGCCACGCCTCCTCGTCGGGCACCCGAAGGCGCGGATCGTCCCAGACGCGGAGGGGGCGCGGGCGCTGAGAGAGCGTGCTCACGGGCGCCAGTATAGGAGCCAGTGGGGAGGCCGTGTCGAGTGTCGCGAAGGGGCGCACCGCGCGGGTCTAGGGGCGATGGGCAGGCGAGCGGCGACGGTTGCCTCTCATCATGCCCAAAAATTCTCGTCGGGCGCGGCGCAAGATCGCAAGGCTGCTGATCGGCTACGGTCTCGCAGCGCCACGTCGCTCCGATCCGCACCGCGTGGGCCGCACGCTGCTCGAGCACAGCACCGACGGCACTTTGCTCGAAGAGGTCACCACAAGGCGCGCGTCCTGGCACGCGCGTCACCTCGCTCAGCCTGCGTCCTGGTTCGCGCAGCACTTCACGGAGAGCGGGCATGCGGTCGCTCTTTGCTCGACTGAAGACGTGCGCCAGCGGCTCGTAGCGCCGACCCGCGTGCTCAACCGCGTTGAGCGCGTTGAAATACAGTTCGCGCTCGCCGTACGCCTCCACCTTCGCGGCGGGCTCGAACACGATTCCGCGCACGACCGGATGCTCGCCGAGCGCGGCGCGGCCGAACGCTCCGTCGCTGCCGTTTCGCTCGCCCGATGCGTAAACGACGCAGCCACTCGCGATGAAGGACGTGTACGGGCTCACCTTCGCGGAGCTCGTCGGCGTCGACCTGCACCGATGAGTGGCGGAGCCCGCGGGAGGCCCCTGTGCGGACAGCACGCTGCCGGAGCCCTACTGCCCGCGGCAATTACCGCTGGCCGAAGGGCCCGCGCACCACGATGCGCCCGTTCTCGAGCGCAAGGCTGGTGGCGTTGAGGCCCAGGGTGGTGCCTACCGAGAGGCCGAAGGCGCCCGCAGCGGCAGGCACGGTGAAGGCAGGGATGGGAAAGGGAGGGAAGTTCCGGAAGAGGTTGGTCAGCGTGCCCGTGATGGCCAGGCTCAGCGCCTCGCGCATGCTCGCCTGAATGGCCGGCGGCAGCGTGCCTGACTCGGTGTTGAACGAGAAGCTGTCGAGGGTAAAGGTACCGAAGCGAACGGTCTGCCCCACCAGCGAGGTCGAGACGGAGCCGCGCATCGCCACCGTGAGGTGCACCGGCGCGGGGAGCACCGCGGGAACGACCAGGTCGATGTCGAAGAAGCCCACGTCGAGGTTGAGCGTGCCGCCGCTGCCTGCGCTCATCACGAAAGGCAGCGTGGGCGTGAGCACCGCGTACGACGCGAGGGGTCCGTCGAGCGACGAGCCGAGCACGGGGAGGCGCGCGTCGACGAGTCCGCCGCGCCACACCGTGAAGAATAGCTGGTTGTAGAGCCCGATGTCATAGAAGCCCGTCGCGGGTGCGGTGAGCGTGGCGGCGCCCGTCGACGGGGGCAGCGGGATGCCGAAGGGCGCCGGGGTGTCGCGCGTCACCCTGGTGCTGAAGCGAGTGCCGAGGCTGAGCGAGAAGGCCGACGCGCTCGCACGGAGGTCAGAGAAGCTGATGTCGAAGCGAATGGGGGTGGTGCCCTGCGCGTCGGGGCGCACCACGTCGGCCGAAAACGAGGCGCCCGAGAGGTCGAGGGAGTTGAAGAGGCCGCCCATGAGGTCGCCCACGGCGGTGCTCACCGAGCTGCCGACCTGGGCCGAGATGGCGGCGTCGAGCACAGGCTGTAGCCTCGTCGAGACGAGGGTCGCGAGGCTCCCCGAGGCGGGGATGTCGACGGTGGTGCCACTCACCACGGTGCGCGTGGAGCCCGCGCGGAGCGTGGCGCGCGGACGCCCGGCGACCATGCCGAGGTCGTGGATGACGTCGACCTGCACCGTGGCGACGGTCACCGTGCCCGGCGTAGGGAGAGAGACAAGGGGCACGGAACCGTTCACGGTCACGTCGAGGCGAACGTCGTTGAAGGTGACCCGCGTGGCGAGGCCGCCGTCGACGAGGGTGAACGACGAGACGGTGGGGCTGCGAAAGGTGACGTTGCGGTAGTCGACGCGCGTACTGGCGGCGCACCCGAAAGGGGTGGCGCTGTCGCACGACAGGGGCTTGATGGGGTTCGCAGCGAGCAGCGCCGTGTGGAGCTGATCGCGCACCAAAGAGCTCGCGAGGAGCGTGCGGAAGGTGTCGCCCAGCGAGGTGACGGGCGCCGCCGGCGCGCCATCATCGACGCCGTCGGGGCGGAGGCTGAGCGTGACGGCGTTTGCGAGCGTGGCGCCCTCAGGGGTCCATCGGTCGCTCGCGAGGAAGCCGCACACGCGGCGACGGGTGACGCCGAGCGCGTCGGTGGCCGCGAGCGCTACGGCGTTGATCCCATAGCGCGCAGTGACGGGCGTCGTGAAGGCGCCGGACGCGTCGAAGGTGACCGGGGCGTCGTTCACCATGAGGGCCATGACGCCCTGCGCGTCGGTGACCGTGCCGCGGAAGGAGACCGTGGCGCCAGGGGCGACGTTGATCATGCCGCCGTGCGTGGGCGCGTCGCAGCGAATCGTGGGGCCGCCGGCGTTCACCACGAAGTCGGTGGGGGCCGTGACGGGGCGCCCGCCCTCCGTGGGGCTCGTGACGGTAGCGGTCACGGTCACCGGGCCCTCGCTCGCGTAGCTGAACACCCGCGTGTCGACGATGCGCCCCGCGGGTGTGCTCACGAGCTCCACCACCGCGCTGGGAACCTCGTTGCCGTAGCGGTCGCGCGCCGTGGGCTCGAAGGCGATGGGCGCGTTGAACTCGTACGACGGCACCATGGGCGAGCGCGTGAGCGTGAGCTGCGTGGGCAGCGCGGGCGCGACGGTGAGCACCGCGCCGTCGCCCATGGCGCCGGGCACGTCGCAGAAGGCGCGGTAGGTGCCCGCGCGCGTCACGACGGCGGAGAGCCCGGTGATGGCGGTCTCGGCGCGCGCGGGGTCGAGGCGCAGCGTCGGCCTCGCGTCGACCACGGGGTTGTCAAAGGCATCGAAGGCCGCGCAGGTGGCGGTCACGGCCTCGCCGGCGACGCGCATCGGCTGATCGAGCATCGTGGTCATGCGCACCGCGGGGCCCGCGGTGATCTGCGTGCGCGCGGGGGTCGCGTCGACGAGCATGAGGCGCGAGGCGGAGCAGGTGACGGCGACCTCGCCCGCGCGCGCGGCGAAGAAGCGGCCCATGGTCATTCGCACGGCGTCGGGGGGATTGAAGGCCGGCGTGAGGGTGACACCCGCAGGGGTGGGCACCGTCGCCCCGGCCTCGTCGAGGAGCGCGCAGGAGACGTCGAGCACATCGCCCGCGGCAGCCCGCGGCGGCGCGAGGGTGTCGATCGCGACGGGGCGCGGCGGCGCGGCGTCGACCGCGACGTCCGCCACTGCATCGGACGCGGCGTCGGCGAGCGCATCGGCGGCAACGTCGGCGGGCGCATCGGCGGCAACGTCGGCGGGCGCATCGGCGGCAACGTCGGCGGGCGCATCGGCGGCAACGTCGGCGGCAACGTCGCTGGGCTCCGAGTCCGCGACGTCGGCCGCAGCATCGGCGGCCGCGTCGTCGACGGGTGCCTGGTATCCCCTGCGCGCGCCGACGACGGAGGTGCCGTCTGCGCAGGCGACGGTCGAGAGAGAGAGGCCGAGCACCGCGAGGCCGTGGAGTCGCTGCTTACGCATGATTGCTAGTCTCGAGGTCGATGCCACGCCGGGCACGCTCGCGAGAAGCGCGCGAAGCATCACTTGGGTTGGCGAATCGAAGGGCGCTGCATCGAGGCACCGAAGCCCCCCCCACGCCAGCGAGGAGCAAACAATGCCATAGGCGCTCGCGCCAACGCGACGCCCCCCGATGCACCTGAATGGGTACCTTGACAGCGCAACTGCGACATGAATCAAGCGCATCATGGCGCGCGCAGAACGCGACAGAATCGCCTTTCAAACAGACGTTTACGCACACGCCAACACCGCACGACGGGTGAGTTCGAGAGGCGGCGCCGCGGCGGATCGGCGGTGCGTCGCGGTCTAGGCGATGGGGCGTCGAGTGGTCTAGAGAACCTCGGGTGCGTTGTGACCGCGAAGGGCTCGTAGGGAGCGCGTGTGTGCGTTGTTGCGAGGGCCGAAGGGCCCCCGCGCGCGGGAGGGTCGCGTGAGCGACGCGCTGGCAGCGCAAGCGATGATCGAGGGGCGCTACGAGCTCCTCGAGCGGATGGAAGACCGCGGCCTGGGCGAGTCGTGGCAGGCGCGCGACACGCGCTTCAAGAGCCGCCTGGTGATGTTGAAGTTCCTCCGGCGCACGGGCGGCGAGGCGCTCCCCGAGGCCCTGCAGGATCACGTGAACGCCCTCCGCGCGCTCAAGCACGCGAGCGTGCTGGCGGTGGTGGGCCACGGCGTGTGGCAGGGGCGCCCCTTCCTGGTGCACGAGCACTTCGAGGGCCGCTCGCTGGGCGACGGCATCGATCGGTCGCGCACCTCGGGCGAGCTCCTCCCCGCGAAGGTGATCGAGGCGCTCTTCGCGCGCGTGCTCGCCGCCGTCGCCGCGGCGCACGACGCCCCGCAGCCCCTGTACCACGGCGCCCTCAACCCGGGCTGCGTGGCGCTGCATCGGTTGCCCGGCGAAGACTTTCAGCTCCGCGTGTTCGACCTCGGCCTCGCGGCCTTCGCCGACCCCGACCCCAGCGCCCCGGAGCGCAGCGCGCGCGCGCTCCTCGCGCTGGCGCCGGAGCAGTTTCAAGCGGGACGCAGGGCCGACGCCACCGTCGACGTGTTCGGCCTCGGCGCCCTGCTGCGCGAGATGATCTCGCTGCCGCCCGAGCTCGGCGGCACCCTCGCACCCACGAGCCTCCACCGTCGGCGCGAAGACCTCCCCGCGGCGCTCTGGGACGTCGCCGGCGTCGCGATGAACACCGACCCCGCGCAGCGCTTTCAATCCGTAGAGGACTTCAGCGCGGCGCTCCAACGCGCGTGGCGGGTGCCCGTGCCCGCGAGGCCCGCGAAGCCTGCGGCTGCCGCCGCGCGCACGCCCGAAGCGGGTCCGTCGCTCACGCCGGGCCCCAGGGCAGCGCCCCCCGCGCCCCCTGCGGCCCCCGCGGCCTTCGAGGTAGGGCCTGTCTACAAGCTCCCGCCGCTGCCTGCGCCGCCCCGCGGCAACTCGCTCAAGGCGCAAGACTACGCGTCGACCTTCGTGCTGAGCGACCTGCCTTCGCACAGCAACCCGTGGGACGTTGCGTTTCTCTCGAGCGAGCTCGCCGCGCCGCAGGCCGTGCACAACTCCATGGACGCGCTGCTCCACGCCGTGCAGCAGCGCGCGGACAAGCCCCCCACCTTGCCCCCGGGGCGCTTCGTCGCGCAGGCGCCACGCCCCATCGCGGGCACCCTGGTGCTCGGCGAAGGGGCCGAACTCTCGGACACCGTCGTCAACCGCGCGGAGGGCGCCACCCCTGGGGGCACGCTGTGCATCGAGCACGTCGACACCGCCGCGCAGGCCCCCATCGGCGGCACCCTGGTGCTCCCCGGCGGCGTCGCTGCCGCGCTCGCCGAGGCCCCGCACGACACCTTCGTACGCGAAGAGCCGCGCGGTGGTCCGCCCGTACGCACCGTGGCCGCCGACCCCGACCTCGCTGCCACCACGGAGCAGCGCGAGAAGGCTCCGCAGATCGCGCGCGTCGCGCCCGCGCCGCCCGTGGCGCCTCCCGCGTGGGTGCAGCCGCCCGTGGCGCCTCCCGCGTGGGTGCAGCCGCCCGTGGCGCCTCCCGCGTGGGTGCAGCCGCCCGTGCGCGCCCCGCGGTACGAGGCGCCGGCAACGACGCAAGCGACCAGTCCCGAGGGGGCCTCACGCGCGATGCTCATCCTCGCGGTCGCGGCTTTTTTTGGGCTCGCCGCGCTCTCGGCCCTCGCCTTCGTGCTCCTCACGCAAGGCCCCCGGTGAGCACCGCGGAGCAACGCCTACACCGACGAGAGATCAAGCACCGATGACGAACGCACGCCAACACGACGCCGCCGCGTTGATCGGCCAACGGATCGCAGGCAAATACGAGGTTCGCAGGCTGCTCGGCCAGGGGGGCATGGGCGCCGTCTTCGAGGCCGAGAACCTGTTTCTTCGCGCGCCTGTCGCGATCAAGGTGCTTCGCCCCGAGGCCGCGATGCGCGACGAGCTCGTGCGTCGCTTCGCCCAGGAGGCGCAGGCCGCGGCGCAGGTGCGACACACGAACATCGTCAGCGTGCTCGACTTCGGCTTCGACGAGTCGCTCAACGCGCTCTACCTCGTGCAGGAGTACCTCGAGGGGCACGACCTCAAGGCACACCTGAAAGCCTTCGGGCCGCTCGCCCCGGCGGCGAGCCTCGAGCTCCTCTTGCCCCTCATGCGCGCGCTCTCCTTCGCGCACTCGCGCGGGGTCGTGCACCGCGACATCAAGCCCGACAACATCTTTCTCTGCAGCACGCCCGACGGCGTAGTGCCCAAGCTCATCGACTTCGGCATCGCCAAGGTGCTCGACACCGAGGGCCAGAGCGCCCAGCAAACGCGCACTACGCTGGTCATGGGCACGCCGTTGTACATGTCGCCCGAACAGGCGCGCGGCGAGCGAGCGGTCGATCACCAGACCGACGTGTGGCAGCTCGGCGTGGTGCTCTACCACATGCTCACGGGGCGCTTCCCCTTCGAGGGCCCCACGCCGAGCATCATCACCGCGGCCATCATCATGCGCGCGCCCACGCGCATCGAGGTCCACGCGCCGCACCTCCCGGCCGACATCGCGGCCCTCGTGCACGGCGCCGTCGAGACGCAGATGGAGCGGCGCTTCCCCACGATGGACGCCTTCTGGCAGGCCGCGCGCGTGTGCGCCGCGGCGCAAGGCTCACAGGCCGTGGCTGGCCCCGCAGCGCCACAGCAGCCGCCGGTCACGCAGGGCACGCATTTTCCCACGACCCTGACGCCCGGACCCCAGTCCGCCGACACGGCCTCGCCGCGCGTGCTCACCCTGGCGCCCGCGACGCACGAGCCTCGCAACATGCTCGTGCTCGCCGTGCTCGGCGGCGCCCTCGCGGTCGGTGTGGGCGTCGTCGCCGCGACGCGCGTGTTCGCCGCGCGAAGCGAGCCGCCACGGCCGACCGCGCGCCTCGTCGCACCCGCACCACCCCCGGTGGCGCCCCCCGCCGTGGTGGCCCCGCCGGAGGTCGCGCAGCCGCGCGCAGAAGGGCCCACTGCGGTGCACGCCCCGGCGATGGCCCCCCTGGCAACAGCGCCCACGACGACGCCGCGGGTCACGCAACCGGGTAGGTCACAACGGCGCGGCCCGCCGTCCCACATCGAGCCCATCGCCGATACGCCCGCCGCACTGCGCGTACGCATCGCGGAGCCGCTCCCCGCACCAATCACGGCGCCGCCGCCGCCCCCTTCCGAGCGCGCAATCATCGAGTAGTTTTATGAAGCTCTTCGCATGGACCCTCGCCTGCGCGACCCTCGTCGCAGCCTCTTCGCAGGGGCTCTGTCAGGCCCCCACGGCCACACCGGCGCGCCGCGCACAGCTCATCGATCAGGCCTTCGAAGCCAACACGCGCGGCAACCACAGCGAGGCCATTCGTCTGGGCGACGAGGCGGCGGCTATACAAGCGTCGCCTTCGCTGCTCATGTTCCTCGCGGAGCAGCACGAGATTCTCTCGCGCGCCCCCGAGGGCGAGGCGCACATGGTCGAGGCGCTCTCGCGCGCGAGCGCCTGCGTCCGCGGCGCCACGGAGCAGACCGCGCTCAACAATCGCGTGCTGCTCCTGCAGCGCTGCGGCGCCATCGTCGACCAGATGACGCCGCGCGTGGCGCGCGTTCGCATCGCGGTGCCGCGGCCCGCCCCGAGCGGCATGCGCCTCCGCGTGAACGGCGCCGACGTGCCCGAGAGCGCGTGGGCCAACCCGGTGGTGGTGCTTCCCGGCGCGGTCACCATCGAGGCCGCCGCGCCTGCACGCGGTGAGTTTCATCGAAGCCTCACCGTGCCCGCGGGCCGCGTGGAAGACCTCGCGGTCACCTTTCCGATCGATGCGGCCGCCGCGCCCGCGGGCGCTGCGCGAAGCTCGGTGCCGCGCATCGTGGGCCTCACGCTGGTCGGCGTCGGGGCCGTGGTCGGCGCCGTGGGCGTGGTGCAGTGGGCGAGCTCGCACGCCCAGGCCCAAGACGCTCTCGAGGCTCAGGGCGAAGATGGCGTAGCCTGGACCCGGTACAACAACGAGGTAAACCCTCGGCGCGCCCTCGCCGCGGCGGACGTCTGCACGTATGCAGCGCGCGACGCCGCGAACAACACCGACGCCGCGCGTGCGAGCAGCTTCTGTGACACGAACGAGCGAACACGTACGCTTGCGCTCGCGCTCGGCATCGGCGGTGCGGCGATGGCCGTAGCAGGGGCCGCGGTCGCGATCATTTCGCCGACGAGCGGGGCGCCGCAGCGCGGGCGCGTCGACGTCGCGCCGATGATGGCTTCGGGCGTCGCGGGCGCCACGATCATGGTGAGGTTTTGATGCTTCGAACGGTGTTGTGTGCCTGCCTCGCGGCGCTTGCCGTGGTGGTCCAGGGGTGCGCCCTCCCGCTGCCCGCGCAGTCCGCGGGCGCGTGCGACGGGGCGGGTCAGCGGTGTTGTCCTGCCGACGAGCGGGCCGACGCCGGCGCGAGCGAGTTCGGCTGTCGCGCGGAGCACGTATGCGTGAACAACACCGCGATGGACGGGGGCGTCGCATCGCGCACCGTCTGTCAACGCTGTCCCTCGGGCCAGATCGTGTGCGGCAACCGCTGCGTTGATCCGACGAGCGACAACGCCAACTGCGGCGCCTGCGGCGCGGTCTGCGCGGCCCCCAACCGCTGCACAGCCGCAACGTCGTCGGGCTCGCCCGACGGTGGCGTCTCCGACGGCGGCACACAGCGCCGCGGCGTGTGTGCGTGCGCCACCGCGGGGCAGATCTTCTGCGCATCCACGGACGACGGCGGCGGTGCGGGCGCGTGCGTGAACCCGCTCACCGACGGCGCCAACTGCGGCGCGTGCGGCAACCGCTGCCCCTCGGCGCAGCCCTGCATGAACGGCGTCTGCGGCTGCGCAGCGGGGCAGGCGCTCTGCGGCGGCGCATGCGTCAACACCCAGACCGACAACACCAACTGCGGCGCGTGCGGGCGTGTGTGCCCGATGGGGCAGTCGTGCAGCGCGGGCGCGTGCATCTGCCCGATGGGGCAGACCTTCTGCCCCGGCGTCGGGTGCGTCAATCTGCTCTCCGACCTCGCGAACTGCGGCGCGTGCGGCACGCCATGCGCGTCGGGACAGGTGTGCTCCGCCGGGCGTTGCCAGGGGATGTGCGGCGCCGCGCTGACGGTGTGTGGGAGTACCTGTCGCGACCTGATGAGCGACGCCGCGAATTGCGGATCATGCGGTCGGACGTGCAACCCGACGGAGGCCTGCGTCATGGGCGCGTGTCGCTGCCCGACGGGTGGTCAGACGTACTGCGCGTCGTCGAGCGCGTGCGTGAACCTCAACACCGACGGATCGAACTGCGGAACATGCGGAACACTGTGCCCGACGGGCCAGACGTGCCGCAGCGCGATGTGCGCGTGTGGCATCACGGGCCAGATCTTCTGCGCAGGCATGGGGTGTATCGATCCGACGAGCAACAACACTCACTGTGGCCGATGCGGCAACGCGTGCCCGTCGGGCCAGTCGTGCGTGGGCGGAAGCTGCACCTGCGGCGTCACGGGGCAGATCTTCTGCGCGGGCGCGGGCTGCACCAACCCGCTCACCGACAACGCCAACTGCGGTCGCTGCGGCGCCGCCTGCCCGGCCGGTCAGTCGTGCGTGGCGGGCCTTTGCTCGTGCCCGCCGGGGCAGACGGGCTGCGCGGGTGTTGGTTGCGTAAACCTCACGTCGGACTTCAACAACTGCGGCGCCTGCGGTCGTCTCTGCAACCCCGGCCAGACGTGCCGCAGCGGAACCTGCGCGTGCCCTACGGGGCAGACCTCGTGCGGCGCGGCGGGCTGCTTCAACCTGCAGACCGATTCGAACAACTGCGGCGGCTGTGACACGGCCACGACGCCGCGCGTGTGCCCCGCGGGCCTCACCTCGTGCGGCGCGGGCGCCTCGCTGGCCTGCGTGAACGTGCAGAACGACAACGCCAACTGCGGCGCCTGCGGCACCTCGTGCGCGTCGGCCATTCTCAATGCGGTGTCGCAGTGCGTGTCCG
>CAISKJ010000177.1 GCA_903885885.1 uncultured delta proteobacterium | reverse complement strand
GCACCCGCCTCGCGCTCGACGCCGCGCGCGTCGACGTGCGCCTCGAGCTCGGCGACGGTGAGCGACGCCCGCGCGGCGGCCCCCTCCCGCGAGCGCGCGACGGCGGGCTGTGCCTCCCCCGACGACACCCGCGCGACCTCGACCTCGGGGCCTCGACGCGCACGCGCCGGCACCTCGCCCGCGACCGTCGATGCTTCATACGCCGCGCCCCGCGCGAGGGGAGCGCGCGCACGCGGCTCGCGGCCGAACTCCCGCGCGTCACGCACCGGCGCCGGCAGCGCGCGCGCAGGCGACGGAGCCTCCGGGTGCGTCGCCTCTTCGAGCGCGACGGCGACGGCCTTCTCGCGGGTCGCCGCGTCGCGCGGTGCGGGCGCTCGGGCCTCGGCGTGCGCGTCGGTCGACACCGCGGGATCGTCGACCACCGCCACCGTCGCAGCGTCGCGGGGAGGCACGGGCGCGGCCTCGACGGCGACCTCCACGGCGGCCGCGGGCGTCGGCGGCGCGTTGCCCTGCGCGCCCCCCGTCGCGAGGGTCACGAGGCGCGCGCTCGGCGTCCACACGTCGCCCGCGGGAGCGGCAGCGGCGGGCTGCTTCACGGTGCGCAGGTCGATGAGGGGCGTCGCGGCGATGGACTTCGCGACGGCCCGCTGCGCGTCGCGCTGCGTAGAGGCCACATCGGGCGCGCTCGGCGTCGACACGGGCGGGCGAATCATCGCCCTTCGAGCACTATCACGGAGCGCCCCGAGGCGTCAGGCCGTGAGGGGGCACACGAGCGAGATGCCCGCGGGCGTAATGGCGTCGAGCAGCATGCCCGTCTCGTAGATGGCGAGCACGGCCTCGAAGGGGTCGGGCACCGACGGGTGAAAGCGCCGCCACGCGCCGGTCTGCTCGGCCCACAGCTCCATGGCCGCCACGCCGCGGCGCATCACCGCGAGCTCCGAGGCGCGCGTCGCGAGGAGGCGCGCGCGGTCTTCGAAGCGCCACACGATCACCGGGGGAGGGCGCATGCCCCGCGTGGCGCCGTGCACGGCCTCCCACGCGAGGGCCTCGGCGCGCGCCACGGCGGGGTGCGCCGACGTGAGCGACACCACCGCGCTCAGCGTGGGCGGACACTCGAGCAGCATGGGCGCGTCGGCGAAGCCCCGCAGGAGCGCGCCCGGGTCGTCGGCGCCGAGGAGCTCGTCCTCGTGCAGGCTCTGCGTCTCGACGGCGCCCCCCGAGCCCTGCCGGTGCACGCACACGCGCGCCCCGTCGCGCGAGCGCCAGGTGCGCACCGAGCGGTCGAGGAAGCGCCGCGTCGACTCGCTCGCCCACGGCAGCGCGAGGCGATCACACGCGGTCTCCCACACCTCGCGGGTGGCCTCCGACTGCACGTCGAGGGAGCCCAGGTCGAAGTACATCACCCCCTGCGCTTCGAAGCGCTTCACGCGGTCTGGCGCGAGCGCGAAGAGCACATCGGCCACCGCGCTCCGCGCCGCCCGAAGCCCCGGCCGCTCGGGCGTGAGCACCCGCTGCGACAGGGCCCGAAAGCGCCCCTCGGTGCGCAGCGCGGCGAGCGCCGCGGGGTGAATCATCCCTCGCAGAATCATCGACTCGTCGGCGTCGAGCATCGGACGATTGCAACACAGGCCCCGCGCGCCTTCCAACGGTCACGCGACTGACCAGCGCGCCGTGCCCGCGCGTCACGCGCGATGGCGGCGATGGCACACGGCGACACAATCGAAAACACCGTGCAGTAAGCACTTTCGTGTGGCCCCGATGTTGCTCAACGAGGGCTCCGAGGAACATCCCCATGAAGCTCGTCCGATCGCTCGCGCTCTCCCTCACGCTGCTCGGCGCCGGTCTCGCGGTGGCGCCCACCGACGCCCGCGCGTGCGGCGGCTGCTTCGCCCCGCCGGGCGCCGCGCAGGTGGTCACCGACCATCGCATGGTGCTCTCGCTCGCCACGCAGCAGACCACGCTGTGGGATCAGTTTCAGTACTCGGGCAGCCCCGAAGAGTTCTCGTGGATTCTTCCCATTCGGTACACCGACAGCACGCGCGTGCAGCTCGCGAGCGACGACTTTCTTCGCATGCTCGACAACGTGATGTTGCCCGCGCTGCAGCAGCCCGCGCCTCCCGGCTGGGCGCCGGGCTGCGAGCCGCCCTACGAGGCCGACCTGGCGGGCGCTCCGCGGCTCGACAGCGCGACCTTCGCCGACGCGGCGGCCGTCGACACGGGCGTCACGGTGCTGCGCGAAGAGGTCGTGGGGCCCTACGCCGTGGCCATCGTGCGCGGCACGTCGGGCATGGGCCTGCGCGAGTGGCTGCGCATGAACGGCTACTCGGTGCCCGCCGCCGTCGAGCCCG
>CAISKJ010000176.1 GCA_903885885.1 uncultured delta proteobacterium | reverse complement strand
GCCGCCGACCTCGAGGTCGCCGCGCGCAGCGAGGCCGACGGCCACGGCGAGACGCTCGCGCTCCGTCCGTGCATCACAGGCCTCGGCGAAGGGAGCACGGTGCTGCGCTTCGAACCGCAGGGGGCCTCGGTGCGCGTGCAATCGACCGCCGCGCCCGACCGCTGCCCCATCGCCGACGCCGAGCTCGTGCTCGCCCCCGACCGCGTGCGCGACACCGTGATCACCGTCACGCCCGAGGGGGCGCGCGTGCTCTCCCTCGCCACGGCCGCGCGCGAAGACTTCGGCCCCGGCGCGTGGTCGGTGTACGCCCGCCGACGCGGCTCCACCGCGGCGCTGCGCATCGACCGCGTGCGCTTCGGCGACGCGCGCACGGCCCTGCAGCAGCGCTTCGCCGCGCCCGGCGCGCAGCCGTGGTTTCACGCCGACTGGTCGCACGGCGCGCTGCGCCTCACCCCCGCGGGCGCGGCCTTCGCCGCCGACGACCTCGCGTGGAGCGAGCTCGCGAGCGCCGCCGCCACGCAGGCCGTGTTCTTCGCGGCCCCCGACGCGGCCGACGGCGCCGACGGGGCCGCCGTGCACCCGCTCCCCCTCGACGTCGACGGCGCCTCGGCGCAGGTTCCCGGCGCCGTCGTGCGCGACGCGATGCGCGCACGTTACGGTACCGTAGGTTCGTCGCTGGTGCCCGCCGCGAGCGACTGGCGCCGCGTGCTCGGCGCGCTGCGCGTGTGCCACCGCGGCCGCTACGAGCCGTCGCCCGTGCGCAGCGCGCGCGTCACGCCGGCGCAGGTCGCGGCCCTGTGCCTGCCCCTCGCGCAGATCACCGCGGCGCCCACCGCCGAGGCGATCGCACCGCTCACGCTCGAGCGCCACCTCGACCTCTTGCAGCGCCGCGACGGCGTGACCGTGGCGCAGAGCCCCGACGCCACGCGCGAGCCCATCGCCCTCGAGCGCGAGTCGGCCGTGCGCTTCGCGACGCCGGGCGACGTGCTGCGCGCGCCCGCGACGCTGCCCGCGGGGCGCGTGCTGTCGCTGTGCCCCGCGGCGAGCGACCGCGGCGACCGCGAGCCCGTCACGCTCGCGGCGGGCGCCACGCACACGCTCTCGGAGTCGTCGGAGGGCCTGTGGCAGGTGGTGCTGCGCCCCGCCGGCGAGCCCCGCTGCACCGCGCAAGACCTCGCGCTGGCCCGCGTGGCCGTCGTGGTGCCGCGCACGTCGTGGATCCCCGCAGGCCTGCAAGCGCACGGCGCGATGGACCTCCACGACCCCTGGAAGGGCCTCGAGACCGCGGGCGACGACACCTTCGCGTTTCAGTCGCGCGCGGGCGTGCCGGAGTTTCGCTTCGCGGCCCCGCGCGACGTCGCCGCGGCCGTCAACGGGTGGCAGCCCGACGCGCAGGGCGAGGCCCTCGAGGCGGCGCCGCGCATCGCGCGCACGATCCCCGTACGCCTCCGCGCCGAGCCCGCGATCGCGTCGCCCGCGGCGAGCGCCCTCGTGGTGCTGCTCAGCGACGACGAGGCCTGCCCCGCGAGCGCCGACGCCCTGCGCGCGAACCTCCGCGGGCTCCCGTCGGAGGGCACCCTCCACGCCTTTCTCGCCGTCGAGCACCCCGATGGGTCGCCGCAGCGCTTCACCTGCCTCGCCCGCGCGCGGCTGCGCGTCACGCCGCCGCTCGTGCACCGCGGCAGCGACGCGGGGCCCTTCTTCGTGCGCTGGGGCGTGCCCGGCTCGCTCTCGCTGCGGGCGCACTACGAGGTCGTCGGCGAGTGCAAGCGCGCCGACTGCCTCTCCCTCGGCGTCGCCGTTCCGCTCCTCTACGCGCGCATCTCGCCGAGCGCCCGCAGCGCGTCGTGGGTGGGCATGGAGTTCTCGGTTCCGCTCGTGCTCGGCGCCTCGCCCGGCGACGGGCGCGCCCTGCACACGGGCCTCGGCCTCGACGTGAGCGTCACCCTGGGCCCCTATGCCCTCCCGCGGCTCGTGTCGCTGGGCGTCATGATGCAGCCCGCGGTGCTCGCGGTTCACCCCGCGGGCAGCGACGCGAGCGTGAACGTGGCGCCCTACCTCGGCGTCAACCTCTCGTCGATCTTCGACGCCATTCGGAGCGAGTGAGATGACCGCGCGATCGCTCGCACTCCTCGCCGCTCTCACCGCGTGCTCGGCGCCTACGTTCTCGGCCGCCCCCGCGTCGCCCACGTACACGGCGATGCCCGCGGTGCAGTCGCTCCACGACACGTCTCGGCAGCGCGCGCGCCTCGAGTCCGAAGACCGTCGCCTGCGCGCCGGCGCGCCCCCCGCAGCCACGGCCCTCCACGACGCCGTCGAGCAGATCGTGGGCGAGCTCGGCGAGGCCTGCGCCCCGCGCAACCCCGGCGGCGACGGCTTTCACTGGACCATCGGCTGCGCCACCGAGACCCTCTTCGCACCCGGCATCAGCACGCCCTCGAACCCCGAGGTCGCCGAGCGCTGGCGGGCCGTGGGGCGCATCCTCGGCAACCTTCTTCGCAGGCCCATGCCCGGCTCGCCGCGGCTACGCCTCGCCGTGTCGGGCTTCGCCGATCACATTCACTTCGCCAACCCCGCCGCGGCCCGCTGCGACGAGCTCACCACCTTCTGGGCCGCCGCGTACCCCGCCCCCGCCGACGAGGCCTCGCTCAACCGCGCGCTGAGCTTCTGCCGCGCCGCCACCATGGCGCGCGAGATCGCCTGCGCCATGACCGGCGGCCCCTGCACCCGCGAGCAGATCGAGCGCAGCGCTGGCCTCTCGGTGGGCGTCTTCGGCGGCGGCACCACGCGCCTCGACGCCGCGCCCGCGCGCTTTCGCACGCGCCTCGGAGGCGCTCCCGACGCGATCGAGTGCGCCTGCCACCCGGTGCCCGCCGAACTCTTCGGCTCGCGCTGGAGCACCCTCCACGGCCCGAGCACGCCCGCCGCGTGCCCCGCCGAAGCGCCCTCGGGCGAAGCCCCGGCGCTCTTCGACTGCGACGGCGCGCGGCGCGTCGAGCTCGACCTCTGGCTCGAGGTCACGCCGGGCGCAGTGCAATCAAACCAGTGCGGTGTGTCGTCGAGCGAGCCCGACGCGCGCGCCCTCGCGTGCCTGCAAGACTCCGTCGGCGCCGCGGCGCACCAGCACGACCTCCGTCCGCCCGTGGTGCGCCCCGCGGCCCCGCGCTGCGCCGACCCGCGGCCCCCCGCGGGGTGGTTCGAAGCGCACGCGGGCACACGCCCGCCCTGCGTGGCCGAGCTCTCGGAGTAGCGATCAGCGAGCGGCGGCGGTGAGGAGCGCGTGCGCCGCGCGCGCGGTGCCCTCGACGAGCGGGCCGGGCCACAGGCCGAAGCCCAGCACGGCCGCGAGGCACAGCCCGATGGCGAGCTTCAGCGGCGCGCCGACCACCGGCGCAGCGAGGCCGCGCGCGTCGGTCATGTAGGCCGCTCGTAGCACCTGGAGGTAGTAGAAGATGCCCAGTGCGGCGAGCGCCACGCCGGCGATCACGAGGCCCCCGAGGCCCGCCTGCCAGGCCGCGAGAAACACGTACAGCTTCGCCCAGAAGCCTACGGCGAAGGGGATTCCCGCGAGCGAGAGGATGAAGCACAGGAGCGCCGCCGCGAGGCCCGGCGCGCGCCCCGCGAGGCCGCGGAGGCCGTCGAGGTCGTGGCCGCCGCCGCCCTCGGCGACCGCGTGCACCACGAGAAACGCGCCCATGTTGGTGAACACGTACGACGTGAGAAAGAAGAGCGTCATCGCCGCGCCCTGCTCGCCGATGGCCGCCACGCCCAGCAGCGCGTAGCCCATCTGCGCGACGCCCGAGTACGCGAGGAGCCGCCGCGCGTCGGTCTGCGGCAGCGCGAGCAGGTTGCCCACGGCCATCGAGAGGAACGCCAGCATCATGAGGGCGGGCAGCCAGCGGTCGTGCTGCGCGCCGAGGCCGAGCACGAACACCTGCGTGAGCGCGGCCACGCCCGCGGCCTTCGGGGCCACGGAGAGAAAGGCCACGAAGGGCGTCCACGCGCCCTGGTACGTGTCGGGCACCCACATGTGAAAGGGCACCACGCCGACCTTGTAGCCGAAGCCCGCGAGCATGAGCAGCGCGCCCAGCGTGGCGAGGGGCTGCAGCGGCGTCGCCGTGAGCGCGTCGAGGCGCGTGGCGCAGGTCATGCCCGTGAGCAGCGCGAGGCCGAAGAGGGTGACCGCCGTGCTCGTGGCGCCTACGAGGTAGAGCTTCAGCGCCGCCTCCGAGGGGCGCCGGTCGCGCACGCCCGCGCGGTCGCCGTCGGTCTTCGCGAAGGCCGCGAGCACGTAGAGCGGAATGCCCATGAGCTCGAAGGCCACCACGAGCAGAATGAGGTCGCGCGCCCCCGCGAGGAGCGTCATCCCCGTGATGCTCGCGAGGAGGAGGAGCCAGTACTCGCCCGCCCGCTTCGGCGCGCGCGCCGCGACGTGGTCGACGCCGCCGAGCGCTGCGATGACGCCCGCCGCGAGAAAGAGGCGCTGGAGCGCGAGCGTCCACGCCGAGGCCTCGTAGGCACCGTGGGCCGCGGGGCCCGCGACGTCGACGAAGAACGTGGCGCCGAGCGTGGCGGTGAGGCCCGCGACGACGAGCCAGCCCACGGCGCGCCCCGACGCCGGCGGCGGAGACAGCGCGTCGACGAGGAGCGCGAGCACGGTGAGGGCCCCGACCGCGAGGGGGAGCCAGAGGATCAGAAGGTCGCTCACAGCGCGTTACCTCCGACGGCGAGAAGGCGTGCGAGCCACGCGGTGGTGCCCGTGTCGATCGAGTCGAGGATCACCCGCGGCCACAGGCCGAAGAGCACGAGGCACACGCCGAGCATGATGGGCGCCACCCACTCGGTGCCGCGCGCGTCGGTGAGCGCGTGAAAGCGCTCGCTGGGCCCGGGGCCCCAGAAGATCGCGCGCGTGCCGCGCAGCACATAAATGGCCGTGATGAACGCGCCCACCACGCCGGGAATGGCCCACGCGTAGTGGCCGCTGTGCCACGCGCCGAGAAACACCAGAAACTCCGACACGAAGCCCGCCGTGCCCGGCAGGCCCAGCGACGAGAGGCACGCGAGCGTGAAGAACGCCGCGACGCCCGGCATCACGTGGGCGAAGCCGCCCATGAGGGGCACCGAGCGCGTGTGCGCCCGCTCGTACACAAGTCCTACGAGCGAGAAGAAGAGCCCCGTCATGATGCCGTGGGCGACCATCTGAAACACCGCGCCGTTCCACCCCTCGGGGGTGAGCGTGGCGGCGCCCAGCATCACCACGCCCATGTGGCTCACGGAGCTGTACGCGATGATGTACTTGAGGTCGCTCTGGCTCATCGCGCAGAAGGCGCCGTAGAGCACGTTGAGGGCCGCGACGCCGCCCACGACGGGCATCCACGCGGTAGCCCCCTCGGGCAAGAGCACCATGCCGATGCGCATCACGCCGAAGGCGCCCAGCTTCATGAGCACGCCGGCGTGGAGCATCGAGACGGCCGTCGGCGCCGAGGCGTGCCCGTCGGGCGACCAGGTGTGAAACGGAAACACGCCCGCGAGCGTGCCGAAGCCCAGCCACACGAGCGGAAAGGCCCACAGCTGCATGCGACGGTCGAAGTGCGCGGCCGCGAGGTCGGCGAGGTCGAAGCTGCGCGCGCCCGCGCCGATGTACATCGCGAAGATGGCCACCAGAATGGCCGCCGAGCCCACGAGGAGCATCAGCGTGAGCTTCATCGCCGCGTACTGCTTGTCGCCGACGGAGAACACCCTCCACGCGCGGGCGAAGGGGCCCTTCGCGGGCACCGCGTGGCTCGCGCCCCAGATGCCGATGAGCAGGTACATCGGCAGCACGGCGACCTCGTAGAAGAGAAAGAAGACCATGAGGTCTTGCGAGACGAAGACGCCGAATACGCCCGCCACGAGCACGAGCAGGAGCACGAAGTACTCCTTGTCGCGCGAGGCCAGCGTCCAGCTCGCGGCGACGCCCGCCACGATGATGATGCCCGTGAGGAGCAAGAGCGGCCCGCCCCACCCGTCGAGCGCGAGCCGCAGGTGGATGCCCATCGAGGGCACCAGGGCCACGTCTTCGACGCGCTGCAATCCGCCCGCGTGGCGGTCGTACGAGGCGAGCGCGACGACGCTCCCCGCGAGCGAGACGAGCGCGCCCGCCAGCGAGGCGACGCGGATCGCGAGGCGCGCGCTCGACGGGAGCAGCAGCACCACGAGGGCCGCGAGCGCCGGCGCCGCGACGATGATCGAGAGAAGATGCGCGGTCATTGCACCACCACCCACGCGGCCATGGCCACGACGCCGAGCATCACGGCGAGCACGTAGTCCGGGGCCTCTCCGGTCTGGATCTTCCGCGCGCGGCTGCCGAGCGCGAGGGTCACGTAGCCGGTCATGTTGATGAGCCCGTCGACCACGTAGCGGTCGATCCAGGCGAGCGCGTCGGCCGCCACGAGCGTCACGCGCCGAAAGCCAAACTCATAGAAGCGGTTGACCGCCCGCGACTGCGCGATGCGATCGACGGTGGCGATGATCGCGGGCGCCTCGCGGGGGCCGCGGCCGTACACCGCGTACGCGAGGCCGATGCCCGCGAGCCCGAGGCCCGACGCGAGCGCCGCGCCGCCCGTGAAGTGAAAGTGGTACGCGTGGCCGCCGAGGTGCGCGAGGTCGCCGCCGAAGTAGCCCACCACCACCGAGAGCGTGGCGAGGAGCACCAGGGGCCCGCGCATCGACCAGCCGTGCTCCTTCGCGTGCGCGGCGTGGTCATTGGCGGGCGCGCCGAAGAAGGCCACGAAGACCACGCGGCCCATGTAGAACGCGGTGAGAAACGCCGTCGCGAGGAGGGCGATCCAGGGCAGTGAGCCGAGCTTGCCCTCGACGGCCTCGAGCACGAGGTCTTTGCTGAAGAAGCCCGCCAGGCCGGGCACGCCCGCGAGCGCGAGCGCGCCGATGATGAACGCGCCGCCGGTGAGCGGCATGCGCCGCGCGAGGCCGCCCATCTTGCCGATCTCGTTGCTGTGCACCGCGTGGATCACGCTGCCCGCCGCGAGGAACAGAAGGGCCTTGAAGAACGCGTGCGTGGTGAGGTGAAAGAAGCCGCCGAACACCGACCCCGCGCCGAGCGCGGCCACCATGTAGCCGAGCTGCGAGCAGGTGGAGTAGGCGAGCACCTTCTTGATGTCGGTTTGCACGAGCGCGAGGCACGCGGCGAAGAGCGCCGTGACCGAGCCCGTGACGAGCATCACGGCGCGCGTCGTCTCCGACTGCGCGAAGAGGGGCGCGGCGCGCACCACGAGGAACACCCCCGCGGCCACCATCGTGGCAGCGTGGAGGAGCGCGGAGACGGGCGTCGGGCCCTCCATCGCGTTGGGGAGCCAGATGTGCAGCGGAAACTGCGCGCTCTTGCCCACCACGGCGAGAAAGAGCATCAGCGTGACGAAGGTGGCCACCGCGGGTGACAGCTGCGCCTCCCACCCGAACGACCCGCTCGCGGTAAAGAGCGCGAGGAGGCCGAAGAGAAGGCCCATGTCGGCGAAGCGCGTGACCCAGAAGGCCTTCACCGCCGCGTGGGCCGCCTCGGGCTTGCGGTAATAGAATCCTATCAGCAGGTAGCTCGTTACGCCTACGAGCTCCCACCCCGCGAAGAGTTGGAGCAGGTTGGGCGATACCACCAGCACGTTCATGCTGAAGAGAAACAGCGCGTGGTAGGCGAAGTAGCGCCCGAAGGCCTCGCGCGACTCACCGTGCATGTACCCGAGCGAGAACACCTGCACGCAGAGGGCGACGAGCGTCACCACCACGAGCATCGGGGCCGAGGTGCCGTCGACGCGCACGCCCACGTCGGCGAGCGAGAGGCCCGCCGCCTGGAGCCACGGGCGCGACCACGTCTCCGGCGTGTGCGTGTGCGCGAGGCGCGAGAGCGCCGCGAGGGCCGCGCCGAAGGCCCCCAGCGAGCCCGCGATGCAGAGCATCGCAGCGGGCGTACCCTGGCGACGCAGGGCCGGGAGGGCCGCGAGCACGAGGGCCGCGAGGGCGGGCGCGAGCACCGCCACGAGGGCGAACGAAGACGCGGGGCTCATTGCTTCATCTCACTGGCGAGGTCGACGCGCGTGTCGCCGTGCGCGCGGTACAGAAGGATCACCAGGGCGAGGCCCACCGCGACCTCGGCCACGGTGAGCGCGAGGGCGAACACGGCGAGCGCCTGGCCCGTCACGTCGCCGCGAAAGCGGCTGAAGGCCACGAAGCAGAGGTTCGCGGCGTTGGCCATGAGCTCGACGGAGACCAGCACGGCGACGGCCTGGCGACGCGTGAGGAGACCGTAGACGCCGAGCGAGAAGAGCGCCGCGGCGAGGGTGAGACAGCCAGCGAGGGTCACGACGGCACCTCCGCCTCGCGCGCGTCGGGCGGGTCGCGACGACGCGCGATCACCACCGCGCCCACAATGGCCGCGAGCAGGAGGAGCGAGAGCGCTTCGAAGGCCAGCACGTGGTCGACGACGAGCGCGCGGCCGAGGGCCGACCCGTTGGCGCTCACCGGGGCGCTGAGCGGCGCGTCGAGGCCGTCGGTGGCGTTGATCGCCTGCGCGATCACCGCGAAGAGGGTGACGGCGATGGCCGCCGCGCGGCCCTGGTGGCGCGACTCGGCGAGGGCGACGAGGCCCTCGTGGCGGCGGGTCATCATCACGCCGAAGATCATCAGGGTGATGACGCCGCCCACGTACACGAGCACCTGCACGCCCGCGAGAAACGACGCGCCGAGCATGGCGTATACGGCCGCCGTAGCGAGGAGCGAGGCCCCGAGCCACAGCGCCGCGTGGATGAGGTTCGCCCCGCGCACCGCGAGCCACGCGGGCACGAGCGCGCAGGCCGCGAGCACCATGAAGAACGTGCCCTCCATCACGTCACCCCCTCCGCGGCCGCGGGGGCCTTGGGCTCCTCCGCGGGCTTCGCCTCGACCCTGGGCTTCTCTTCTTTGGCCTTGGGCTCGGCCCTGGGCTTCGACTCTTGCATCGCCTGCAGCACGCTGCCGGTGCCCCACGCGGCGGTGCGCTCGCGCGCGTTGGCGCGCAGCCGGTCGAGGTCGAGCACGAGGTCTTCGCGGCGGTACACGGGCTGCTCGGGCTCGCGCACCATGATGATCGCGTCGGAGTTGCACACCTGCACGCAGAGCTCGCACTGGATGCAGGCCGCGAGGTCGAGGGTGAACTCGTCGGAGTACTGGCGCTTCTTGCCCGTGGCGGGCGACTCGCGCTTGCCGCCGCTCTTCACCTTGATCACCCCCGAGGGGCAGATCTTCTCGCAGGCCTGACAGGCCACGCAGGAGAGCTCGCCGTGCTCGTCGTTGGTGAGCGCGAAGCTCGCGCGGTACCGCGGCGCGCGCACGCGGATCACGGCGGGAAACTCCACCGTGGCGACGGGCCGGAGCACGTTCGAGACGGTGGTCTTGAGCGACTTGATCGCGTCGATGAGGGTCTTCACGCGGGGCCTCCAGGTGCGAAGAGCGCCCACGCGGACGCGAGCAGCACGAGGCCCACGCCGAGGGGCGTGAGGCGCCTCCAGCAGAGGGCCATGAGCTGGTCGGAGCGGTAGCGCAGCAGCGACCAGCGGACCCAGTACACGGCGACGAAGAGCGCGAGCGTCTTGGCCACCATCCAGTGCAGGCCGGGCGCGATGGGACCGTCCCACCCGCCCAGAAAGAGCACCGACGCCACCGCCGAGCCGACCAGCGTGTGAACGTACTCGGCCATGTAGAACAGCACGAACTTGGCGCCCGTGTACTCGGTGGTGACGCCCGCCACGAGCTCGCTCTCGGCCTCGGGGATGTCGAAGGGGATGCGGTTCGACTCGGCGAGCATGGCCAGAAAGAAGAGCCCCAAGGCGGGCAGCCCCGGGATCACCGGCCACAGCGCGAACCAGTGGTGGCGCGTCTGCCAGGCAACAATGCCCGAGAGCGACATCGTTCCAGCGAGGATTACCGGCACGAGCACGGATAGGACGAGCGGCACACCGTATGACACCGACTGCGCGATGCCGCGCATGGCGCCGAGGAGGGCGAACTTGTTGTTGCTTGACCAGCCCGCGGCGAAGGTGGCGATCACCGTGAGGCCGCCGAGGGCGACGACCCAGATCACGCCGATGTCGAGGTCGGCGGCGACCACCGTCGACGAGAAGGGCACCACCGCGGCGGCGCCCAGCGAGAGCAGCGCGGCGAGCACCGGCGCGAGGGTGAAGAGCCCCCGGTCGGCGTCGCGCGGAATGATGTCTTCCTTGTTGAGGAGCTTCACCACGTCGGCCACCGACTGCAGGAGCCCGACGGGGCCCACCATGGTAGGCCCGAGGCGCGACTGCATGCGGCCGGCGAACTTGCGTTCGAACCACACGCCCATCGCCACCGTGGTGAGCAGGGTGAGAATGATGAGGGCGCCGTACGAAGCGCCGTGCGCGAGGGCGTTCATCGGTCGACCTCTCCCATGATCGGGTCGAGCGACCCGAGAATGGCCACGGCGTCGCTCACCGTGGCCCCCGGCACGATGTACGGAATGGCCGACAGGGCGTGCAGCGACGGCGAGCGGATCTTGAGCCGATGGGGCGCCGTGGGGTTGTCGGGTGACGCGATCACGAAGGTGCCGAGCTCGCCGCGCGGCGTCTCGATGGCCACGTACACCTGGCCCGCGGTGGCCTTCACCTGGCCTACGAGGCGAATGGGCTTGAAGCCGCACAGGGGCCCCTCGGGCACGCCCTCGATGGCCTCGCGCACGAGTCGAATGCTGTCGCGCATCTCGGCCACGCGCACCTTCGCGCGGGCGTAGCAGTCGCCGCCCTGCTCGACAGCGACGCGCACCTTGAGCTCGTCGTAGGCGCCGTAGGGCGCGTCACGGCGCAGGTCGTGGTCGACGCCCGACGCGCGAAGAATGGGCCCCGTGATGCCGAGCTCGAGCGCCAGCTCGCCGTCGAGCACGCCGACGCCCCTGGTGCGAGCGACGAAGATGCTGTTGTGCAGCGTCATCGTCTCGTACCCGTCGAGGCGCGCCTCGATCTCGGCGAGGGCGGCCTTCACCTTCACGTCGAAGCCCGCGGGCAGGTCGTGGCGGTTACCGCCGAGGGTGTGCGTGTTGTAGTGAAAGCGCGCGCCGGTAACCTCTTCGAAGAGGTCGAGAATGAGCTCGCGCTCGCGAAACGTGTGAATGAAGAGGGTCGAGCCGCCGCCGAGGGCGCCGCCGAGGTCGAGCGCGAAGGTGCCGAGCCACAAGAGGTGCGACGCGATGCGCTGCAGCTCGGCGAAGAGCGTTCGCACCCAGCGCGCGCGGCGCGGCACCTCGACGTTGAGCAGCTTCTCGAACGCCATGTTGAGCGCCTGCTCGTTGGTCATGGGCGCCACGTAGTCGTTCTTGTCGACCACGGGCGTCTGCTGCACGTAGGTGAGCCGCTCGCAGAGCTTCTCGACCGCGCGGTGCAGGTAGCCGAGGTACGGCGTGGCCTTGACGACCACCTCGCCGTCGAGGTGGAGGTCCATGCGAAACACGCCGTGCGTCGACGGGTGCTGCGGCCCGAAGTGCAGCAGCATGAGGTCGGCCTCGGGGTCGTAGTCGCGCATCGAGAGGTGCGGGTCGACGCGCCCTCGCCTCGCGCTCTGGGTCTGCACGGTCACCTCCATGGCGGGCACGCGGTGTCGGCGGCGTAGTCTTTACGAAGCGGGTGCCCCACCCAGTCTTCGGGCATCATGATGCGGCGCAGGTCGGGGTGGCCTGCGAAGCGCACGCCCGTGAGGTCGTACTGCTCGCGCTCCTGCCAGTCGGCGCCGGCGTACACGCCCACCAGCGTGGGCACGGCCTCGCCGGGCTCGAGCGCGAGGCGCCACGCGGCGACGCGCGACCCCTCGCCCACGGTGCGCACCGCGCAGGCGAGTTCGAAGCGCTCGGGCGCGGCCCTGGCGCCGGTCTTCGCCGCGTAGTGCGACACGACCACGTAGACGAGCTGCTTGTATCCGAGCGCGCGCAGGCGACGCGCGAGCGCGACGTGCTTCGCGGTCTCCACGAGGGGCGCCATCCCCGCGGGAATGTCGGTGACGCCGAACTCGTCGCGCACCAGGTCGGCGAAGTCGCGCGCGGGCGACGCGTCGGGCGCCACGGCCTCGTAGGCCGCGGGCTCGGGTGAGCCCTCGGGCCGCGCGTCGGTCTTGTCCGACGCGGTCGCGTGGTCCGCCGAGGCGGTCTGCTGGTCGCTCTGCGTCGGGTCGCGGTCGGCGTCGACGACGCGCGCGATCGACGGGCGCGTGGTGGTGAGCAGCGCGGGGTTGAGCTCGGGCGCCGCGAAGGTGCCCGCGCGCGTGGCCTTGATCTTCTCTTGCAGGCGCAAGAGGCCGTGCATGAGGGCCTCGGGGTTGGGCGGGCACCCGGGCACGTACACGTCGACGGGGATCACCGTATCGATACCCGGAATCACCGAATAGAGATTGCGGTAGAAGTCGCCCGAGATGGCGCACGAGCCCATGGCGATGCACCAGCGGGGCTCGGGCATCTGCTCCCACAGCGCTTTCACGCGCGGGGCCATCTTCACGGTGATGGTGCCCGCGACGACCATCACGTCGGCCTGACGGGGCGTGGCGCGCACGATGGTGCCCATGCGATCGAGGTCGACGCGGCTCGCGGCGGCGGCCATGAGCTCGATGCCGCAGCAGCTGGTGGCCATGGGAAACACCCACAGCGCGTTGCGCGAGCCCCACGCGAGGAGCTCGTCGAGGGCGCCCGCGAGCACCGAGAGGCCCGGCGCGCTGAGGAGGGTGCGGTAGAGGGGGGCGTCGAACGCGGGCGCGCCCGCGAGCACCGGGAGCGCGCGGCGCTCGGGAGGGTCGGTCACTGCCATCGGAGCGCATCCTTTCGGATCGCGTAGAGCCAGCCGAGCATGAGCACGGCCACGAAGGAGACCGCCGCGATGAAGCCCTGCACCCCGAGCTCGCGCAGCGCGACGGCCCACGGAAAGAGGAACACGGCCTCGACGTCGAAGAGCACGAAGAAGAGCGCCACCACGTAGTAGCGCGCGTGAAACTGCATCCACGCAGACCCCTCCGGGGTCTCGCCGCACTCGTAGGTGCGTGTCTTGAGAACGTTCTCGGCGCGGGGGCGGACGCGGAGAAAGCGCGCGGCCACCAGCAGCCCCGCGCCCACGAGCGTCGAGAGGAGCAGGAACGAGAGGCCAGACAGCCAGGCGGATCGCATGGGCGCCCCGTTTCGGTCTCGGGCGCGCCGCTCAGGCCTTGAAGCGCGAGGGGTACGAGCCCGACGCCGCGGCGGCCCGGAGCTTCGCGTCGGCGGCGTGGAGCGCGACCGCGCGCGCGAGGAGCGCGGCCTCGTCTTCGGCCTTGCTCGGGTCGGGGAGGCAGCACTCCACAGGGCACACGGCCTGGCAGGCCTCCTTGTCGTTGAAGCCCACGCACTCGGTACAGCGCTCCGGGTCGATCACGTAGACGTCGTCGCCTTCGGCGATGGCGTCGTTGGGGCACTCGGCCTTGCAGGCCCCACAGTTGATGCACGCGTCGGTGATGTGTGTCGCCATGCCCCGGCCGGTGAGCAAGAAGCCGACCACGCGCGCGAACCCGCTGCGTCGTGAGCGGTCCGCGCGGCGCGCGTTGTCCGATGAGCCCGACGCCGTGCTCCGTGTTCGCGCGGCGGGGCCGTTCCGTGCGCCGCGCACGAAAATCATGCTCCACGGAGGGAGTATGCACAGCGGTCACGCACGCAATTGTGTGTGGTACGCGAGTTGCGCTGGGCGCCGCGCACACCATGGAAGATCTCGTGATCGGGATGGCAGGCTCCGGCGGCGACGGCATCGTCAGCGCCGGCGAGGCGCTCATCGCAGCGGCCGCGTACGAGGGCTACTACGCGCTCATGACCAAGAGCTTCGGCTCGCAGGTTCGGGGCGGCGAGTCGTCGTGTCGCGTGAGGCTCGCGACGCGTCGTGTGCTCAACCCTGGCGGCGCGCTCGACGTCGCCGTGGCGCTCAACTGGGAGGATTTTTTGAAGTTCGGCGCCGAGCTCCCGGTCTCGGGTGCGACGGTGGTCATCTACGAAGAGAAGACGGGCGTCGCGCCCGACGCGATCCCCTTCGCGGGCGTGTCTCCGCGCGAGGTCTTCGCGGTGCCCATCGGCGAGATCGCCAAGCAGGCCGCGGGCACCGACAAGGCCAAGAGCACCGTGGTGCTCGGCCTCATCGCGGGCTGGTTCGGCATCGCGCCCGACGCCATGCTGCGCGGCGTTCGGAAGAAGTTCGCCAAGAAGGGCGACGAGCTCGTGCAGGCCAACGAGCGCGCCTTCGCCATGGGCGCGGAGTACGCCCGCGCGCACCCGCTCGCGACGCCGCGCGCGATGGCCCCCGCCCTTCCGGGCTCGAGCCGCAAGATGCTCGGCGACGGCAACGACTTCTGCGCCGCGGCGTCCATCTTTGCGGGCTGTGATTTCTTCGGCGGTTATCCCATTACGCCGTCGACCGAGGTGATGCAGTTCTTCACCCGTGAGGTGTGGAAGTACGGCGGCGCCGTGCTCCAGGCCGAAGACGAGATCGCGGGCATCGGCGCGGCCCTCGGCGCCTCCTTCGCGGGCAAGAAGGCCATGACGGCCACGTCGGGCCCGGGGCTCTCGCTCAAGACCGAAATCCTCGGCCTTGCCACCATCGCCGAGCTCCCGCTGGTGATCCTCGACGTGCAGCGCGGCGGCCCCTCGACGGGCATCCCCACGAAGCCCGAGCAGTCTGACCTCTTCGCCGCGGCCTTCTCGGGACACGGCGACGTGCTGCGCCCCATTCTCGCGCCCACCTCGGTGGCCGACACCTTCGACGTCACCGTCGAGGCCTTCAACATCGCCGAGCGCTACCAGACCCCGGTGATCATTCTCTCCGATCAAGAGGTGGCCCAGCGCAAGGAGACCGTCGACCCCATCGACCTCACGCGCTTCAAGATCGAAGAGCGCCGACGGCCCAGCGAGGTCGAGCTCGCCGACTACGCGCGCTTCAAGCTCACCGACGACTTCGTGAGCCCCATCAGCCACCCCGGCATGGCCGGCGGCAACTACCAGGGCGCGGGCATCGAGCACAACGAGCGCGCCAACCCCACGGCCAGCGGCAAGGTGCACCAGGCGATGAACGAGAAGCGCTTCCGCAAGCTCGCTCCCCTCAAGCAGCGCCGCGACCTCTTTCACGTCGAGGGCAACCCCCGCGCGCCCCTCGCGCTGGTGGGATGGGGGTCCATCGCGGGCGTGTGCCGCGAGGCCTACGCGCGCGCGAAGGCCGACGGCATCGACGTGAAGCTCATGGTCCCATGGCTGCTCTATCCCATCGCCGAAGAGGTCTACAAAGAGTTCTTCGCCACGGTGAAGGCGGGCCTCGTCGTCGAGCTCTCCTACCAGGGTCAGCTCTACCGCATGCTGCGCATGTTCGTCGACGTGCCCGCGGGCGTCACCCCGTACTGCCGCAGCGGCGCCAACCCCATTCAGCCGCGCGAGGTCGTCGCGCAGCTTCACGCCGCGGCCCTCTCGCTGCAGCACCCCGCCACCCAGGTTTCCGCGGAGGACTGAACCGTGAAGAACACCTCGCTCCCCACCTATCAAGCCAAAGACTTCAAGAGCGACCTCAAGCCCATCTGGTGCCCGGGCTGCGGCGACTTCGGCGTGGTGCAAGCCATCTACCGCGCCCTCGCCGCCGTCGGCAGAGCCCCGCACGAGATCGCCTTCGTGTCGGGCATCGGGTGCTCGAGCCGCATCCCGGGGTACACCACGGCCTACGGGTTCAACTCGGTTCACGGCCGCGCGCTGCCCATCGCGCAAGGCATCAAGCTGGCCAACCTCGAGCTCCTCGTGCTCGTGGCCGGCGGCGACGGCGACGGCTTCTCCATCGGCGGCGGCCACGTGCCCCACGCCATTCGCCGCAACCTCGACATTACGTACATCGTAATGGACAACCAGATCTACGGCCTCACCAAGGGCCAGCTGTCGCCCACGTCTCCCAAGGGGCTCAAGACGGTCACCTCGGAGTATGGCAGCCTCGAAGAGCCCGTAAACCCACTCCTCTACGTGCTGGCCTATGGGGCCAACTTCGTGGCCCAGGGCACGCCCGCCGACATGGCGGGCCTCGCCGACATCATCGAACAGGCCCTTCGCTTCCCGGGCTTCTCTTTCGTGAACGTTCAGTCGCCCTGCGTCACCTTCGGCGAAGACGACTGGCAGGTGAAGGCCCACCGCGCGCAGATGAAGCCCCTCGCGGGCCTCGGCCACGACGCCACCAACCGCCTCGCCGCGATGGACCTCGCGCAGCACTACGGGCGCGAGCTCCACACGGGCGTGTTCTACAAGAACCCTGCCCCCCGGCTCACCATGGACGGCCAGGTGCGCGCGCGCCAGCAGGAGCTGGCCGGTCAGGCCATTCCGCGGGATCACATTCTCGACCGGTTTATTCAGAAGTAGAGAGACGAGGCGATCTACCGTGGAGAAGACTCACAAGATTGATTTCGCGGCGCTCACCCTCTGCGACGCGCTCGACCTCGCCACCCTGGTCGAAGAAGAGGCCAAGGACCGGTACTCCGAGTTCGTGGATCAGATGGAGGCGCACCACAACCCCGAGGCCGCGGCCTTCTTTCGCTTCATGCTCAAGGTCGAGTCGATTCATGAGGGCAAGCTCGCCGAGCGGCGCAGCGGGCTCTTCGGCGACGCGCCCCGGCGCGTGCGCCGCGAGATGATCTTCGACATCGAGGCGCCCGACTACGACGAGGCCCGCGCCGCGATGACGGTGCGCCACGCGCTGCAGTCGGCGCTGCGCTCGGAGCAGAAGGCCCACGCGTTCTTCGAAGAGGCCCTCACGCGGGTGACCGACGCGGGCTCGCGCGCGCTCTTCGCCGAGCTGCGCGACGAGGAGCGCGAGCACCAGCGCCTCGTCGAGAAGGAGCTCGCGCGCCTCGCGCCCGACGCGCCCTTCGCGGGCGACCTCTTCGCCGACGACCCCATCGCCCAGTAGTGAGAGAGGAGCGGTACCCCGATGACACCCGGTGAGATTCGCACTGAAAGACTGTCGATTAATCAAAAGGCTGAAATAGAAGGGCTTTCTCGATCGTTTTTCCTCCATGACGAAGCCGGGCGTTGCCTATCCGAAGGTCCG
>CAISKJ010000175.1 GCA_903885885.1 uncultured delta proteobacterium | reverse complement strand
CGCGCGCGGCGCTGCGGGCGCACGGACCTCGCCGCGCGGGGCGCTGCGCTCGGTCACGTCGAGGGGGAGGTACACCGAGAAGGTGGAGCCCCGGCCCGGCTCGCTCTCGAGCTGAATCTCGCCCTGCAGGAGCGAGACGAGCTCGCGCGAGATCGACAGCCCGAGGCCCGTGCCGCCGTAGCGCCGTCGGTCGCCCGAGTCGGCCTGTTGAAAGGCCTCGAAGATGATCTTCTGCTTGTCGACGGGGATGCCGATGCCCGTGTCGCGCACGTGGACGGCGAGGGCGCGCGCGGGGTCGAGGCCGCTGCGCGAGAGGTTCGCCGAGGGCGCCGGGCGCCCGAAGGTGACGGTGACCGAGCCCGCCTCGGTGAACTTCAGCGCGTTGCCGAGGAGGTTGCGCAACACCTGCCCGAGGCGCTGCGGGTCGGACACGACGCGCTCGGGGGCGTCGGGCTGCGACTGCACCGTGAGCGCGAGGCCCTGCGCGCGGGCCATGTGATCGAACTGCGACACGACCGTGCGGGTGAGGTCGGCGAGCTCGATCTCTTCGGGGCGCAGCTCCATCTTGCCGGCCTCGATCTTCGAGAGGTCGAGAATCTCGTTGATGAGGTTGAGCAGGTCGCTGCCGCTGTCGAAGATGACCCCGGCCGACTCGACCTGCTCCTCGGTGAGGTTGCCGGTGCCGTTGTCGCGCAGCGAGCGCGCCAGGAGGAGCAGGCTGTTCAGCGGCGTGCGCAGCTCGTGCGACATGTTCGCGAGAAATTCGGACTTGTACTTGCTCGCGAGCGCCACCTCTTCGGCCTGCGCCGCGAGCGAGCGCCGGGCCTCTTCGGTCTCGTTGCGCTGCCGCTCGAGGAGCGCGTTCTTGTCGTTGAGGGTCGCGTTGGCCAGCTCGATCTCCGACTGCTGGGCCTTCATCTTCTGGTCCGAGAGCTTGAGCTGCGCGGTCTGCTCCTCGAGCTCGGCGTTGGCGTTGCGCAGCGTGTCTTGCTGCGCCTCGAGCTCCGCCGCGAGCTGCTGCGCGCGGCCCAGCGCGGCGGCCACGCGCTCGCGCGCGGCGGCGGCGTCGAGGGCGATGGCCACCGTGGGCGCGGCCTGCTTCACGTACTCGAGCGCGTCGTCGCTGAGCGGCTCGAACGACGCGAGCTCCACCATGCCGCGCACGGCGCCGTCGAAGAGCAGCGGCGTCACACACAGGCTGCGCGGCGACGCCTCGCCGAGCCCCGACGCGATCTGGATGTAGTCGTCGGGCACGCGCGCGAGGAGCACCTGCTTGCGCTCGAGGGCCGCCTGCCCGACGATGCCCTCGCCGGGGAGGTAGCGGTTGGCGACGCCCTTGCGGCGCGTGTACGCGTGCGACGCCACGAGGGTGAGCGCGCTCCCCTCGCCCTCGGCCTCCTGCACGTAGAAGGCTCCCACCGGGGCGCCCACGTACTCGGCGATCTCGGTGATGATGCGCCGGCACAGCTCGCGGGTGTCGCCCTGGCTCTGGAACACCGCGTTGAGCCGGGCGACGCCGGTCATCACCCACTCCTTCGCGTTGCGCTCTACCTCGAGCTTGCGCGCCGCGGTGACGTCGCGCGCCTGCGCGAAGATGCCCACCAAGGCGCCCTTGTCGTCGAGGTACCGCGAGGCGTTGAAGGCCACGTACGCCCGGGTGCCGTTGCGGTGCATGAAGGTGAGCGGGTAGTCCTGCACCTTGCCGTCGCTGAGCACGCGCTCGTAGCCCTGGCGCGCGTACTCGGGGTCGCTGAAGAGGTCGGCGAAGCTCATGCCGACGAGGGCCTCGCGGCCGACGCCGGCCTTCGCGACGGTGGCGTCATTCACGTCGGTGATCTTGCCCGCGGGGCTGATCGCGAAGAGCGGGTCGACGGAGGCCTCGATGAGGCTGCGCGAGTAGTCGGCGCGCTCGCGGGCCTGCGCCTCGGCGGCGCGCGTGTCCGAGACGTCTTCGAGGATGGCCAGCACGCGCCGCGGCCCCTCGTCGCCCTCCTCGATGAGCGCCGCGCTCAGCGTGACCTCGCGCCCCGCGCCCGCCAGCGTGAGCGACACCTCGCGCACCGCGCCCCGCGCGCGCACCTTGTCGAGCGCGTCGAGCACGGCCTCGCGCCCCGCGAAGAGCTCGCAGAAGGCCGCGCCCTGCGCCGCACCGGAGAGCGCGCGGCCGCGCGCGTTGGCGGCGGCGAGGGTGCCGTCGTGGGCGACGACGAAGGCCGGCGTCTGGATGCTGTCGATCACGCCCAGGGCGGCGGCCCCGGAGCGCGCCGACGCGCGGCGCAGCACCTCCTGGATCACGAGCGCGCACACCACGACGAGCACGGCCGCCGCGCCCGCGACGGCACCCCACGAGGCGAGGCGCGCGGGCCCGAGCGCCGACGCGAAGCCCAGGGTGGCGAGAAAAACCACGGGGGCCACCCACGTTGAACGAGAGATTTTATCGGTGTTCATGCTGCGATGCCGTGTGGCGCGCGGCGCGCTCGGCCCCGTCACTCCATCGACAGAGAGAGCATCGGCCGCGCCTGCAGGTGCGCCTCGTGGTTTGCGAACGCTCGCGCGTCACCGCTCGAGGCGCAGAGGCTCACAGCAAGATCGGCGCCGAACGTCGCAGCGCAAGGACGCGCGCATCTGGCGCATCTAGGCGCACCGTACCGGGACACTGTGCCGTGAGACGCGCCGATTCGAGACGATGGAGCCCCTGCGGGGTGGGATCAGGGCGCGGGCGGGGTCGGCGCGCGGGTGCCGCCGAGCACCTCGTCGAAGAAGCGCACAACGTCGCCGTAGGCGCGGATGCGGTTCTCGCGGCGTGACACGCCGTGGCCTTCGTTTTCGAAGCGGAGGTACTCGACGCGGTGGTTGCGCTGGCGCAGGGCGGCCACAATCTGCTCGGCCTCGGTGACGGGCACGCGCGGGTCGTTGGCGCCGTGAATGACGAAGAGCGGCGCGCGGATGCGGTCGACGCGGTGAATGGGCGAGATGCGGTCGAGGAGCTCGCCGTCGCGGGCGAGGGAGCCGTACTCGGCCTCGCGCAGCGCCCTGCGGTAGAGGGCCGTGCGCTCGAGGAAGGTGCGAAAGTTCGCGATGCCCACGATGTCGCAGCCGGCGGCCCAGAGCTCGGGGTCGAGGGTGAGCGCCGCGAGCACCATGTACCCGCCGTAGGAGCCGCCCATCACGGCGATGCGGTCGGCGGCGACGTCGGGGCGCGCGCGGAGCCAGCGGTTGACGGCCGCGAGGTCGCGCACGCTGTCTTCGCGCAGGGCCACGTCGTCGAGGTGCGAGAAGTGTTTGCCGTAGCCCGTGGAGCCGCGCACGTTGGGGGCGGCCACGATGTACCCGTGGCCCACGAGGTACTGAATCACCGGGCTGAAGTACGGGGTGAACTGCGCCTCGGGGCCGCCGTGGACCTGCACCACGACGGGGGCGCGCTCGCCCGGCGCGAGGTCGCGGGGGCGGTAGAGGAGCAGCGAGACCTCGGTGCCGTCGAAGCTGCGCACGCGCTCGAGGGTGGGCTCGACGAGGGCGCTCTCGTCGATGCCCGCGTGGTCGCTGCGCGTGAGGCGAGACACGCGGTTGGTGGCCACGTCGAGGCCGAAGACCTCTTCGGGCGAGGCGGCGCGCGAGAGGTCGAACACGAGCGAGCGGCCGTCGGCGGCGAAGCTCAGCGAGGCGATGACGCCGGGCGGGACGTCGGGGCGCGCGCGCTCCCGCGGGTGCGCCGGGTCGGTCACGTCGTAGAGCCGGAGCTGGCTCCAGCCGTCGAGGTTGTACACCGCGGCCAGGGTGGCGCCGTCGGGCGAGAGCTCGATCACGTCGAGGTCGTGGGGCTCGTCGAGCACGAAGCGCGGCAGCGCGGGCGCGGGCGCCGTCGGCGTCACGTCGAGGAGCGCGAGGTTCATGTGCTCGCGGCCGCGGTCGCTCACGACGAAGAGCGAGCGGCCGTCGCGGGTGAAGCGCGGGCTCGTGTAGCGCACGTCGCCTTCGGCCGCGTGCTCGGTGAGGTTGCGCGCGGTGGCCGCGGCCACGTCGACGAGGAGCACGTCTTGATCGAAGTTCGACCGCTCGTGGAGCACCGCGAGCTGGCGCCCGTCGAGCGAGAAGTCGATCGCCTCGTGGTGGCCGGCGCCCTCGAGCACGCGCCGCGGGGCCGTGGGCTCGTCGCCCGCGGGGCGCACGTACACGTCGAAGTCGCCGCGCGAGCGCGCGTTGGAGGCGTACGCGACCCAGCGGCCGTCGTGCGAGAGGGCGCCGAAGAGGTGCTTCACCTCGGGGGCCGCGGTGAGGTCGGTGGCCGCGCCGCCCGCGGGGGCCACGCGGAGCACCTGCGTGTTCTCGTCGCCGCCGTGGTCGCGGCCCATGAAGAGCCAGCGGCCGTCGGGGGCGTACCGTACGAACTGCACGCGCTCGGGGTCGGTGGCGAGCCTGCGCCACGCGCTCTCGGCCACCGGGTCGGCGCCCACGGTGATGGCCCACGGCTGCGGGAGCCCCGACGGGTCGGAGAGGAACGCCACGGCGCGCCCGTCGGGCGACACGGCGGGCGCCGACGCGCGGTGCACGTTGAGCAGCTGCTCCATCGCGGGGCCGCTGCGGGGGCGCCAGGTGAACGCGGGCGTCGTCGGGGCGCGCTGGGCCCCCGAGCACGCGGCGGTGAGCGCGAAGACCAGTGCGAGCGATCGGGTACGCATTGCGCGCGCGACGCTACCCCCGAACCCGCGCGCCCGTGAAGACGCACCGCGCACGGCGCGCGAAACGGGTCTCCCGCGGCGCGACGGCTGCGGTAGCGTCGCCCCCGTCGACAGGAGGACACCCGTCTCATGCAACAAGCGTCTTCGCCCGCCACCGCCCCCGCGCCCATGTTCGCCGAGCCCACGCCGCTGGGGCTCCTCGGCCTCGCCGTGGGCTGCGCCGCGCTGCTCCCCATCGCGTTCGGCGCGGCCCTCACGCCCGATGCGTTTCGCACCGCCGCGTGGTTCTGCCTCCTCTTCGGCGGCGGCTGTCAGTTTCTCGCGGGCATCATGTCGCTCGCCAACAAGAACCTCCTGGGCGGCACGCTCTTCACCACCTTCGCGTTCAACTGGGTGCTCAACTACATCACCCTGTCGGGCCTCGCCGAGGGCAAGCTCCCCAACGCCACCGTCG
>CAISKJ010000174.1 GCA_903885885.1 uncultured delta proteobacterium | reverse complement strand
TCTCCGTTCTGCTCGTGCGCTTTCTCTCGGGGAGCTGGGTCGTGTGGGAGCTCACCTTCGCCATTCGCGACGGATCGCTCTCGTCGCGCCTCCTGCGCCCGCTGCACCCCTTCGTTCACTACGCCGCCGACAACCTCGCGCAAATCCCCCTGCGCCTCGCGGTCGCGGCCCCCATCGCGGTGGCCCTCTTCGCGGTGTCGGGCACCGGCGGCCTCTCGCGCGACGCGGTGCAGTGGGCGCTCGTTCCGCTCACCGTCGCGGGCGCGTGGGCGCTCATCTATTCGGCCATGCTCGCCGTGGCCTCGCTGGCCTTCTTCTTCGACTCGGCGCTCTCGGTGTGGGAGCTGTGGATGGCCGCGGGCTACGTCCTCTCGGGCTACCTCGTCCCCCTCGAACTCCTTCCGCCCACGGCGCGCGCGGTGTCCGCGTGGCTCCCCTGGCGGTACACGCTGGGCCTGCCCGTCGAGACGATGCTGGGCCTCGTCGACCGCGCCTCCACCCTGCGCGGCCTCGCCGTTCAATGGGCGTGGGCGGCCCTCTTTCTCACCCTCGCGCTCGCCCTGTGGAAGCGCGGCATCCGCCGCTACGAGTCCTTCGGTGGGTAGCGCGCGCCGATACCTCACGCTGCTCGGTGTGCAGCTCCGCGCGTCGGCCGCGCAGGCGGCGCAGTACCGCGTCGACTTCATGCTGGGGGCTGCGCTCAGCGTGTTCTGGTCGGCCGCGGCGATCACGCCATTGCTGGTGCTCTACAGCCGTCGCACCACGCTGGGCGGGTGGACGCGCGCCGAGGCCCTCATCGTGGTGGCCTTCTTCACGGGCCTCAAGGGAGCCATTCAGGGCGCCATCGAGCCCTCGGTGACCAACACCGTCGAGCACCTGCGCAAAGGCACGCTCGATTTTCTTCTGCTCAAGCCCGCCGACGCCGAGTTTCTCGTGAGCACCACGCGGCTCCAGCCGTGGCGCGCGACCGACATCGGCGGCGGCCTCGCGCTGCTCGCGTACGCCCTCCACGACCTCGGTCGCTGGCCCTCCGTCGGCGCGATGGCCGCGGCCTTCGCGCTCGTGCTGGCAGCGCTCGCGATCCTCCACTCGCTGTGGATCATGGTGGTGTCGCTCGCGTTCATCACGGTGAAGGTCGACAACCTCACGTTCCTCCTCGGCAGCGTGTACGACGCCGCGCGGTGGCCCGCGTCGGTGTGGCGCGGGGCGCTGTCGTGGGTGTTCACATTGGTGATCCCCCTCGCGGTGATGACGACGTACCCGGCGCTCGCGGTGCTGGGGAGGCTCGACGTCGCCCACGGCCTCGGCGCGGTGGGCCTCGCGCTGGCGTTCGTCACGATGGCGCGATGGACGTGGAAGCGCAGCCTGTCGCGGTACACCAGCGCGGGGGGATGAGGGATCAGCGCGTGAAGCGCAGCGGCCTCGGGCTGCGCACGTAGATCCCGACGAAGCGAACGTTGGCGCCGCCGCACCGCTCGTTGTCGCTGAACACGAGGAAGGGCCCCCGCTCGACGAAGTGGATCTCGCAGCCCATCTCCGGGTCGAGCGCGACGCCGCGCCCATCGCGGACGACGACGCTCCCGTCGTAGCTCCCGAGGTGGAGGCCGCAGCGCCACGTCGCTTCGCCGGTGAGCTGAAGCTGCTGGCCCGCGGCCGAGCGGATCCGCACGTGATCGGCCGGGCAGTCGCGGTCGCAGTCGGCGGTGCCGCAGGCTCCTTCGAACCAGTCTCCAACGAAGGCGCTGGGCGACGACGGCGGAGGGTCGGCGACGCGCTCGGTACGGTGCACGGGAACGAACCCGGCGTGCAGCGCGCCGCGCGGGTCGGCGACATAGACGCATCGAAAGCCCGCGACCTCGCGCGATCCGAGGGCGAGCGATCCGCCCGCGACGACCACCGTACGACGCGCGGGGACCATGAGCCGCGCGCCCGGGAGCACCACACGCAGCGCGACGCGCTCGCGCGGCGCCCCGACGATGCGAAAGAGCGGGGCGCTCATGAAATCGAGGTCTTCGAGCAGACAGTGGTCTTCGATGCGCGTCGCCTCGGCGAGATCCGCCGGGCCCGCGGGCAATTCATCGACCCAGGCGTCATCGTCGGGCGAAGTGTCGACGGCGGGTGTGTCCGAGGCGGCATCCGACGCGACGACATCCCACACCGCGGCGTCGGCAAGGGGCGACACGTGAGGCTCGGGGCGGTACTGCGCGGCGGGCCTGCTCGTGCACCCTGCAGCGAGCAGCAGCAGGCCGAGGCAGGCGTTCTCGACGTGTCGTCGCGGCGTCATTGCGCGACACGATAACCGAGGGCGGTGTGGAGGAGGGCTCGCGTCTGGGAACGGCTCCAAGCGGTGCCCTGCGGCTGGCGTTCGCCGACGAGCTCCCGCCTTCGCAGGAGCGTCGCAGTGCGGGCAGACCCGATCGCGCGACGCCAGCGTCCGGCGGTGTCACGGATGCAGCGCTTCCCGCGGGAGCAACGTGAAACGCAACGTCGCGCGCGCCTCGACGGGCCCGCGAAGCGACGTGAACACCAACCGCCGCGCGACGCCCGTGACACACGCGCCCAGATCGAGCGGAGGCTCCGCGAGCCACGTGAGGTCTGCGCCTTCGACGCGTCCGTGAACGCCCACCGTCAACCGCAACGCCGCCTCACCCCGAAGCGACGGAGTCACCAACAACGCGCGCTCGTAGCATCGCCGCATCGCAGGCATTGATGCGCGGAACGTCTGCGCGAACCGCGCTTCGAAGCCGTGGGGGCTCGTCGCCGGTCCGATCACTTCCACGTCGCCGCGCGGCCGCGCGCATCGCGAGCGCATCGCGCGATGCGGGTCTGGCAAAGGGCCCGCGCCGGGGTCCGTCGACGCCAGCGCGATGTCGCGCTCCTGACCATCGACGAGCCCGCCCACCGCGAGGGCATCACGCGCCGAGGACGCGCGCACGGCCGCGTGCAGCGCCTCGGCTTCGCCGCAGTCTGCCGCGCGCACCAGCAACGCATCGACGCGATCGAGGATCTCGAACAGCTCGCGGAGCGTCGCGTTCCGCGCTTCGTCCGTGGATCGCTCCCCGGCAAAGCGAGCCACGCGCGCCCGTGCACGACGGAGCAGCGGCGCGAACGAAGCCCGCAGCGCACGCCCGCGAGAGGGGCAACGCGCCGAAGTCATGCGCGTGGCGCTTTCGATCTGACGCCCCGCCTCGATGACCTCCTGGAGCAACTGCGGTGGCTCGTTGCCCGCGTCTTGCGCGAGCCCCACGGAGGGAGAGAGCAAGAGCGTCGCCACAGCGGCCATCGAGCAACGAAGCCTGTGTGCTGATCGGCGCTTCATGGTGCCGTCGAGTGTATCGCCCCCGACGTCGAGCGTCGTTTTCTCGCGACGAAAGTACCTTGTGCGGCTGAGGGGACGAGCACCGTCATCAACCTCGACGGCATTGAGCGTCGGCCCGCGTTGGCAGCGCCGACGTCGACAGCGACGTGTGCTCCCCGCCCCCAAGCACGGACCATTGGCGCCTGCAGCGACATGCGGTAACGGGGTCCATGCCCGGCCCCGCGCATGAGACCCTGATCGCGCTCCTCTCACAGCGCCCCGACCTGCTCGACCTGCTGCTTCGCACGCTCGGGCGCCCCGGCCTGCCCGCCGACGTCGAGGCCGCCGACTCGACTCTTCGCATCGCGAATCCGCTCGAGGTCCGACCCGATCTGGTGCTCGTTGCCGAGGGCGAGCGCGGCCCCTGGGTCGTGGTCGAGGTGCAGCTCGCGCGCGACGACGACAAGCAGCGCCGCTGGCTCGCGGCCGCGGGAGTGCTCCTCGACGCGCGGGGCACGATGGGTGACGTGATCGTGCTCACGCACGACGCGAGCGTCGCGACGTGGGCGAGCGCGGTCGCCCGCGTCGTGGGCCCCGCGGGAACGCGCCTCACACTCGAACCCGTGGTGGTGCAGCTCACGCTCGCGGAGGTCGAGCGGCTCCTCGCGACGAAGGACCCCGAACTCGCTGTGCTCGCCGCCTGGGCCGTGCATGACCAGCGCGGGCGCGACGCGCAAGAGGTGGTGCGCGCGGTCGTCGAGGTGATCGAGTCGTCGCGCGACGCGCAGTTGCGTGCGGCGCTGGTCCAGGCGATGATTTCAATGCTCGGCGACCCGCTGGTCGCCATCGTCCGGGAGATCTTGATGAACCCGATCGTGACCACTCCAAGCCCTGCCTACCTCGCCCTCCGCCGCGAGATCGAAGCGATCGGCGAAGAGCGCGGCAAGACCATCGGCAAGGCGATCGGCGAAGCAGACGCCCTCGTGGTCGTGCTGCGCACGCGCGGGTTCACCGTCGACGCGCTCACGCACGATCGCATCGCCGCGTGCGACGACGTGGAGCAGCTCCGACGGTGGATCGCGCGCGCCGTGACCGCGCACACCCTCGCGGACGTGTTCGCGCCGACCGACGACGCAGCGTAACGCGGTGACAGCGTACGTCACCCCGCGCGTTGCGCGTTGGGGAGTCGTGCGCACCATGGCGTCTGTCTCGATTCGATTCGCGAGGACGCCATGACCCTGACCCACCGCACGCTCGACTTCGACAACATCGGCACCGCCTGGCACTTCGTCGAAGAGCTCGAAGAAGACCCCGCCCGCGCCTGGGGCACCGACCGCCTCTCCGCGGAGGCCGTGCGCGACCGCGACGGCGTGTATCGCGTGGTGGGGTGCCCCGTCGGCGACTACACGCTCCTCGCCACGCGCTTCTCGCGCGACGACGACGACGATGACCTGCGCGACGACGACGACGAGACCTCCGACGCCCGCGACCTCGCCCCCACCGACGACCGCGAAGAGGCCCCGTGCCACGCCGACCCCGAGGAGCCCGCCGCCTCGTCGGAGCGCTTCTCGGCGCGTGTCCCGACGAGCCGCCGTCGCGTTCGGCGGGCGTCGCATCGCAACGCCGTCGCCTGATCGACGCGCGCCCTTCGCCACCCGACGCGGCACGATGCCCTGCCCTCGCGACGAGGGTCAGCGCGCGCGCATGCGGTTGTTGCGCGCGTTGTGCTCGACCTCGGCGAGGCCGAGCGCCTCCAGCAGCGGCGGGAGGTACATCCCGAAGCGCCCGCGCAGGCCCTTCTTCTGCCCGTACCAGCCGCCCACGGGGTTGTCGCGCGCGCGCCCCCAGGCCTCGACCGTGCCCTCCGCGGCCTCCTTCTGCTCGTCGGCGGAGCCGAGCGCAACCCAATCGCCGCGCTCCTTCAGCATCGCGTGGAGGTCTTCGACGGCGCGGGCGAGGTACTTCAGCGTGGTGGTTCCCACCTGACAGACGAGCACCGGAGGGCTCGCCGTGTCGTCACGGTAGAGCGTGTAGACCGCCGTGAGCGGCGGCGTCTTGAGGTGCCAGGGATCCTGCTTCGTGCCCGTGCCAGACCAGTGCTTCGTCATCGGGGTGCCTCCGCGCGGCGTGTTGTGCGCTCGCGACGCGCGGAGCATCACCGTCGGGGCGCCGGGCCGTCTTGTAAGAATGAGACAACGTTCGGCGCGAAATCCGTCGGCCCCGCCGGCGGAAAGTACCCGCGATAGCCGCGCGGAACGCCGCCGCTGAAGCGCTTGAAGTCTTTCACGAAGTGCGCTTGATCGTAGTAGCCCCACGCGACGGCGAGCGCGGCGAGGGAGCACCCCGGGTCGCGCATGAGCGCGCGCAACGCGCCCTGAAAGCGCAGCACGCGGCCCACCACCTTCGGCGCGATCCCGACGTACCGATCGAAGAGCCGGTCGAGGTGGCGCGCCGACACCGCCGCGCGCGCCGCGAGCTCGGCGACCGTCGCGGCGGTGAAGGTGCTGAGCGGCGCGCGCGCGAAGGGCCCGAGGCCGCCGAGCTGAAACCGCGCGCCGCAGATGTGCACCGCGCCGCGCTGAACGATGCAAATGGGCTGACGGCGCTGCGCGTCGAGGTTCGAGCGTCGCACGCGGCGCGGCGCGGCGCCGATCACCGCGCGGGTGTACGCGTCGCCGAAGTTGAAGATGAGGTCGGCGCGCGCGTCGACGAACACCTCGACGCGTAGGTCGAGCGTCTCGCCGGGGGCGGGCGCGACGAACCAGTAGTGCTCGATGTAGCGCCGCAGGGGCGCCGCCGGGGCGCGCAGCTCGTACACGGTGAAGGGTCGCCTCCCGACGCGGCAGGGTAGTCCCATTCCGCGCGCGAAGTCGCCCCCCTCGACACGCGCGCGGGTGCTGCTACACAACGGCCCCCATGTCGAACCTCGCGCCCCTCATGCAGTACCCCTACCTCGTGATGAAGCAGCGAAAGGAGCTCGCAGAGTTCTTCGGCTACGAGTCGCGCAACAAGTACGAGATCCGCGACCCCGCGGGCGGCGCGATCTTGTACGCGGCCGAGCAGGGCGGCGGCCTGGGCGCGTCGATCCTGCGGCAGCTCATGGGTCACTGGCGCAGCTACGAGATTCACGTCTTCGACGCGGCCCGCAACGTGGTGCTCCGCGCCGTCCACCCCTTCCGGTGGTTCTTTCAGCGCCTCGAGGTGGTGGGGGCCGACGGGCG
>CAISKJ010000173.1 GCA_903885885.1 uncultured delta proteobacterium | reverse complement strand
GTGCCGCACCACGGGCACGTGGTGAATGTTGTTCTCGCGGAGCACGCGCATCACGTCGTCGGTGGTGTCGAACTCGTCGACGCTCACCACCGGGGCCGACATGAGCGCGAAGGCGGTGACCTCGGAGCCCTTGCCCTGGAGCATCGCGTTGATGATGTCGGTGTCGCTCACGAAGCCGAGCACGCGCTGCTCGCCGTCGGCGACGGGCACGCCGCTGATGTGCTGCGCGGCGAAGAGGTCGGCGATTTCGGCGAGGGTCGCCTCGGGGGTGACCGAGGTGACGGGCGAGGTCATGAGGGCGCGTGCGTGTCCACGGTGCATGGCGGTCTCCAGGGCCGCGTGTGTATCACACTGGGCGCCTCCGCGGCGCGCCTCTCAACCGCCGAGGTGGCGGTCGACGAAGCGGTCGACGACGCGGTCGATCTCGGGCTGGCGGCCGAAGATCTCGTGGATGACCACCACGGCGCGCGTGGCCCCGGGCGGGAGCGCGGCGTACCCGGGAGCGGTGGGGTCGCCGCGTGCGGGGGCGCCGGGGAGGGTGACTTCGTGTCCGTTCATCGGGCGCCGAGCGTATCGCGGGGGCCGCGCTCGCGACGAGTCGCAAGTGGGGTTCACAACCCGCGCGGACCGTAGTAGGAGGCGTCGCCATGACGAACCCTCGCGTGTTTTTCGACATCACCCTCGGCGGCGCCCCCGCCGGCCGCGTCGTCTTCGAACTGTTCGCCGACGTCGTGCCCAACACGGCCGAGAACTTTCGCGCCCTCTGCACGGGCGAGAAGGGCGTCGGCCGCTCGGGCAAGCCCCTGCACTACAAGGGCTCGAAGTTTCACCGCGTGATCACCGCGTTCATGTGCCAGGGCGGCGACTTCACCCGCGGCAACGGCACGGGCGGCGAGTCGATCTACGGCGAGAAGTTCGCCGACGAGAACTTCCAGCTCAAGCACACCACGCCGGGCCTCCTCTCGATGGCCAACGCGGGCCCCAACACCAACGGCTCGCAGTTCTTCATCACCACGGTGGTCACCTCGTGGCTCGACGGCAAGCACGTCGTCTTCGGCAAGGTGGTCGAGGGGATGGACGTCGTGAAGAAGATGGAAGCCGCCGGCTCGCAGAGCGGCTCCACCAAGGTCGACGTCGTGATCGCCGACTGCGGCCAGCTCTGATCTCCGCCCCCGCGCCGCTTCGTCGCGCGCGGGGACCACGCACCGCCCTCGCTACAGCCCTGATCGTCGCGCGCGTCGCCGCCGTCGCAGCGTGAGCGTCGCCAGCGCCAGCGCCCACGCGCCCCACGACGCACGAACCCGCGGCGCGCTCGCGGCGCACTGACACCCGCCCTGCAACGTGGGATCGAGCGCGTCGCCCACCTCGGCGCCCACCTCGGCGTCGGCCGCGTCCGTCGCGCCGTCGCCGCCGTCGGTCGCGTCGTCGAAGGCCTCGTCGAACGCGTCGGTCACGGCGTCGAGCGCGCCCACGTCGGCGCGCGCGTCGACCGGCGGCGGAGGCGGCGGCGGAGGAGGTGGTGGAGGTGGTGGTGGAGGCGGTGGCGGCGGCGGAGGTGGCGGAGGTGGCGGTGGTGGCGGTGCGGCGCATCCGTCGCTGCGAAAGCCCCCCGCGGGGGAGCGCGCGAGGCGGGCCTCGGTCTGCGGGCCGTAGGCGCCGTCTTCGGCGATGCGATCGGCGGCGTTGTTGGCGTTCCAGAGGTGTTGAAAGCTGCGCACCGAGTCGGCGCGGCGGTCGCCGCCGGGGCAGTCGAAGTGCACGTCGTCGTTGCCGGGGTACGGGTGCGTGCAGCCCGCGGCGGTCATCGCGCGCAGCGCGGCGGACCAGTTGGCGAGGTCGACGGCGCGGCCCGACTCGTGGTTCGACTGGCCCGGCCTCGCGGCGAGGCCGCACGCGCCCGAGTAGTACAGAACGTACTGGTCGGCGAGCGTGCGAAACATCGAGTTCACCTGCAGGTTGAGCGAGCGCGAGGCCGTCCACAGGGCCGTTCGCGCGCTCGCCGACAGGAGCGGGTACAGCCGCGACGCGGTGAGCGTCACGTTCGCGTGCGGCGTCGCGCGCACGAACACGCCCGGGTACAAGCACTCCTGTACGCGCACGAGCTGGGCCGAGAGTCCCACCACGTTGGCCGTGCTGCACTGCCGCTGGGCCGCCACCTGGGCGACCGTCTGCGCCGCGCCGGAGCGCGCCGCGAGGCAGGCCGACACCGCGGCGCACCACGCCGCGCGCTGCATGCGCCACCGTCTCATGGTCGCACCGTAACCCCCGGCGCGGGCCCGCGTCTACGCGTTCGCCCCGCGCACCCGCTCGACGAGGAACACCACCGCGGCCACGAGCGCCACGGCGGCCACGGCCATGGCCACCCAGGCCTTGCGGCGCTCCATCGCGTCGCGCGCGGCGGTGTCGACGTCGTCGCCCCAGCCCGTGGGGAGGCGCCCGCCGAGGTCGGTGGCGAGCGCGTCGCGGCGCGCGGCGAGGGTCTGCCCGTCGACCACGGTGTCGTTCGCGACCACGTCGCTCTGCGTCGCGAGGCTCGCCGCGGGGAGCGCCTCGTGGTCGCCGAGGGTGGCATCGGCGGGCGTCGTCGAGGTGAGGGCCGGGCCGCTGCCGGGGCGCACGCAGTCGCGCACGAGGCGGGCCACCATGCGCCGCGCCGCGCGGCGGTTGAGCGGAACCAGCATCGCCGAGAGCTCAGACAGGAGGGCCCCGCGCGAGATGATCTGCGCCGAGCGCACCTTCACCGCGAGCTCGCTCAAGGGCATGGGGGCCGGGTCGAGCACGGCCTCGAGGGTCTCGATGGCGCCCTCGAGCACGGACACCTCGTCGTGGGCGGCCTCGAGCTTCGCGCGGAGCTTCACGGCGCCGTCGAGCGAGAGCGACACGTCGCCGGGGCTGATCACCGCCGAGCGCGCGCCGAGCGCCTCCATGGCCTCGAGCACGATGAAGATCGCGCTCTCGGTGCTGAGCGAGGCGCCGCGACGCGTGAGGCCGGCGGCAAGTTCGTCGAGGTGAATCGCGTGGCTCATCGGTGTCATCGTCCCTTCAGGTCGCTCGCACGGGGACGCCTCGGGCGCGAAGGTAATCCTTCGCCTCCGAGAGTGAGAAATGTCCGTCATGAAAGATGGTCGCCGCGAGGGCCGCGTCGGCCCCGGCGCCGCCGCGCGCGATGGGCCGCACGCCCTCCTCGAGGTGCGCGAGGGTGCCTACGCCGCCCGAGGCGATCACGGGCACGGCCACCCGCTCGACCACGGCGCGCACGAGCGCGAGGTCGTAGCCCTCGCCGGTGCCGTCGCGGTCCATGCTGGTGAGAAGAATCTCTCCCGCCCCGCGGCGGGCCATCTCGTCGGCCCACGCGAGGGCGTCGAGGCCCGTGTCGACGCGGCCTCCGTGGGTGTACACCCTCCACCCCGCGGCGGGGTCGAGCGGGTTCACGCGGCGCGCGTCGATGGCCACCACGAGCGCCTGACGCCCGTACGCGTCGGCGACCTCGTTCACGAGCGCGGGGGTCTTCACCGCGGCGCTGTTGATCGACACCTTGTCGGCGCCCGCGCGCAGAATGGCGTCGACGTCGGAGCGCGCGCGAATGCCTCCGCCCACCGTGAGCGGCACGAACACCTGGTCGGCCGTGCGCGCCACCACGTCGAGCAGAATGTCTCGCGCCTCGTGCGTGGCCCCGATGTCGAGAAACGTGATCTCGTCGGCGCCGTCGCGGTCGTACGCGGCCGCGCACGCCACGGGGTCTCCCGCGTCGCGCAGCTCGACGAAGCGCACGCCCTTGACCACGCGCCCGTTCTTCACGTCGAGGCAGGGGATGAGGCGCCGCGCGACGGTCACGCTGCACCGCCCGCCGCGAGGGCGTCGCGCACCGTGAGGGCGCCCTCGTAGAGCGCCCGTCCCACCACGCAGGCCGCGATCTCGGGGCGCGCCGCGAGGGCCTCGATGTGGGCGCGCGACCCGATGCCGCCCGACGCGATCACCTCGACGCCGGGCACCGCCCGCGCGAGGGCCGCGGTGGCCTCGACGTTGGGCCCCTCGCCGGTGCCGTCGCGGGCGATGTCGGTGTAGAGCACGGCCCTGGCGCCGCGCGCGGAGAGGGCGCGCGCGAGGTCGACGGCGGTGCGCTCGGTGGTCACCGTCCACCCGTGGGTGGCCACCTTGCCGTCGCGCGCGTCGACGGCCACCACGACGTCGCAGAGGCGCGCGGCGGCCTCGACGAAGGCCGGGTCTTCGACGGCGCGCGTGCCCACCACGACGCGCGTGGCGCCCGCGTCGACGTAGGCGCGCACCTGCTCGAGGGTGCGAATGCCGCCGCCCACCTGCACGCGCAGGCGCGATCCGTACGCGGCGAGGAGGGTGGCCACGAGGTCGCGCTGCGTGGCGGCGCCGTCGCGCGCGCCGTCGAGGTCGACGACGTGCATCCACGCGGCGCCCGCCTCGACGAACTCACCGACGATG
>CAISKJ010000172.1 GCA_903885885.1 uncultured delta proteobacterium | reverse complement strand
GGCGGCGCCGCCGACGCCTCCGCAGCGCCCGCGGCGGTCACCGACGGCGCCGTGTCCGCCGACGCGGTCGCGTCCGATGCCGCGACGACGAGCGCCGCGGGCGACGGCGGCGCGGTCACCGTCGGCGACGCGTCGTTCCCGATGCGCCAGCTGGGCACCGGCACGGTGGTGCACTTCCCCGTGCCCGAGCAGTTCGCGCGCACGGCCGTGCCGGTGTTCGTGCAGGTGCGCTCGACGGCCCCCGTCGACCACGTGTCGCTCTTCTACCGAGGCCTCGGCGCGCGTCGGTACACCGAGCTCCGCATGACGGCCATGGGGCAGCAGTTTCGCCTCGCGTCGGGCTACGGCGCGATGGTCCCCTGCGAAGACGTGTTTCCCCCGAAGGTGCAGTACTACGTCGAGGTCATCGACTCGTCGGGCGCGCCCAACGGCCGCGCGGGCACCGCCGACGCGCCCATCGAGGTGCCCGTCGTCGACACGCGCCACTACGCCGCCCCGACGCTCCCCGGCCAGCCCGCGCCCCGCACCTGCGGCACCCTCACGACCGCCGCCACCGTGCGCGACGCCGGCGCGGCTTCCAACGAGCCCGTCCGCGGCTCCGCCGACCTCGGCGAGCCCTGCCAGAGCGCCAACGACTGCCGTCGCGGTCTCCGGTGCGGCACCAACCATCAGTGCGTGTTCGATCGCTGACATTCTGGCACTGAGGCTCCCGGGCTTCGCGCCCGACGGCTGCCAGAACGTCACCGAACGCTCCCCCTCCGAGACGCGCAAACCCCCAGAGAATCACACACGTTGCCGTCGTCCGGCGGGGTGGCACGCCCCCCGCATAAGGATCTGAAGCCCCGATGCGTAGGCTCCTCCCCTGGCTCGAAACCGTTCTTCGCCGCTACCCCTGGGTGATCACCCTGGTCGCGCTCGTCCCGTGCGCGTACTTCGCGGCGCGGGGCACGAGCGAGATGGTGGGGGCCAAGGTCTTCGCCGCCGACACCGAGGCCCTCGCGCGCCCGCTCCCCGCGACGGGCGTCCCCTCGGCCGAACCCTCTGCCGCCGCGGCGCAGAACCGTCACGTGCGCGACCGCACGGCGATCATTCACCGCAACGTGTTCGACTCCGACGCGGGCTGCCTCGACTGCGACGCCGGCAGCGACGCGGGCGCCGAGGCCGACGCCGCCGTGGTGGTCGCCAACCCCCTCGACGACCGGATCCTCCCGCCCGAGCCCTGCGTCGCGGGGGCGCCCCACGAGCCCGCGCCCTATCCCCAGGCGTGCGAGTCGCAAGCGAAGGTCATGGGCGCCGTCGTGAGCGAGCACGACGAGTGGTCCTTCGCGTTCGTGCAGGCCACGGGCTCGGGGCCCTCGATGCCCTTTCGCCAGGGCCAGACCATCGACAGCCGCCCGGTGAGCTTCGTGGGCCACTGCCCCGCCGTGGGGGCCTACGTGCTGCTCCGTCAGCCCGGCCAGCCGCGGTGCTTCATCGCGCAGATCATGCCGCCGCGCACGGCCCCGCCGCCCGCGCCCATCGCCGCCCCGGTGGCCACGCCGCCCGCCGAGACGGGCAGCGCCCTCTCGGCCGCCCTCGAGGGCATCGAGCGCTCGGGCGCCAACGAGTTCAACGTCCGCCGCTCCACCGTCGACCGCATCCTCGAGAACCAGGCCGAGCTCATGCGCACCACGCGCATCATGCCCCACGAGGAGGGCGGCCGCGTCGTGGGCGTGCAGCTCTTCGGCGTGCGCGGCAACTCGCTCCTGGGCCGCCTCGGGATGCAAAACGGCGACGTCCTCAACCGCATCAACGGCCTCGAGATCGCGTCGCCCGACCGCGCCCTCGAAGCCTACTCGCGCCTCCGTACGAGTGACCATCTCACCATCTCGGTCACCCGCAACGGCCAGCCTGTGAACATCGACTTCAACATCCGGTGATGACCCGCACCATGACCCCTGCGTCGACCCGAGTTCGTAGACCCCCGATGCCCGCGCTGGCGGCGCTCGTGATGGCGCTCGTGGCGTTCGCCGCCGCCGCGTGGTCGCAGCCCACCCCCGAGCAGCCGACGAAGGTTCGCTCCGTACGCCGCCGCCCGATGACCCTGATGGTTCCGCCCGCCACGGGTGGGCTCAACCTCGGTCAGCCCGCGGCGGCCGCGCCGGGCGCGCCCCCTGTCGCGCGGCCCGTCGTGCCGGCCCCGATCGCGCCCGCGGTCGCGCAGCCCGTGGGGCCCGCCCAGGTGGTCAACCAGAACCCCGGCTTGCCCAACTCGATCATCGAAGCGGGCGGCGGCTCGACCACCTCGATGCACGAGTTCGAGGGCGGGATGGACTATCGTCCGCTCCCCCCCGGCGCGCGCATCACGTTCAACCTCCAGGACGCCGACCTGCCCGACCTCGTGCGGGCGATCAGCAACATCTCGGGGCGGCGCTTCATCATTCCGGGCAAGGTGCGGTCGATCAAGACCACCATCTACTCGCCCACGAAGATCACCCCCGGCGAGGCCTACCAGGCCTTCCTCTCGGTGCTCGAGGTCAACGGCATGACCGTGATCCCCTCGGGGCGCTACCTCAAGATCGAAGAGACCGCCGGTGCCGCCACCGCGGTGCTCCCCACGTACTCGTCGGGCAGCGGCGACGCGCCCACCGACGACCGGTTCATCACCCGCATCGTGCGCCTGCGCAACATGTCGGCCGACGACGCGTCGAACCTCCTGGGGCACTTCAAATCGCGCGACGGTGACATCACCCCGTACGCCACGACGAACACGCTCATCATCAGCGACACGGGCGCCAACATCCGCCGCATGCTGCAGATCTTGAGCGACGTCGACGTCGCCGCGGTGGGCGAGCAGATCTGGGTCGAGCCCGTGCACTACGCCCTCGCGAGCGAGCTCCAGGGGCGCATCAACGAGATCCTCGGCGGCGGTCAGGCCGCGGCCGCGCCGCGCCCCGGCGGCAGCTCGGACCTGCGCCTCACGCGCATCCTCGCCGACGACCGCTCGAACTCGCTCGTCATCGTGGCCACGCAGCGCATGTACCTCCGCGTGCTCGAGCTCGTGCGCCGCCTCGATGTTTCCATCGAGGGCGAGGGGCAGGTGCGCGTGTTTCGCCTGCAGCACGCCGACGCCGAAGAGATGGCGACGACCATCAACAACATCACCGGCGGCGGCCGCGCGGCGGGCGCCGCGGCGGGCGCCAACCGCGGGCAGAACGCGGTCTTCGAAGGCCAGGTTCGCATCACGGCCGACAAGCCCACCAACGGCCTGGTGATCACCTCGTCGCCGCGCGACTACCTCGCGGTGCGCAGGGTGATCGACGAGCTCGACCGCTCGCGCCGTCAGGTCTTCATCGAGGCCGTGATCGTCGAGCTGCAGGTGAACCGCACGAGCCGCATGGGGCTCAACTTTCACGGCGCGCTCCCCATCGGCGACGGCGGCGCCGACGGCACGGGCCTCGGCGGGTTCTTTCCCCTCTCGTCGATCGCGCTCAACGACCCCAACGTGCTCTCGGGCCTCGCCCTCGGCGTGCGCGGCACCCCCGTGGCGGGCTCGCAGAACCTCATCCCCGGCATCGGCATCTCGATCCCCGCGTTCGGCGTGACGCTCAACGCGCTCGCCACCACGGGCGACGCCAACGTGCTCGCGACGCCCAACATCATCGCCACCGACAACGTCGCGGCGAACATCAACGTCGGGCAGAACGTGCCGCTGCAGACCAACATCGGCGGCGGCCTCGCGGGCCTCGGCGGCCAGGCGGGC
>CAISKJ010000171.1 GCA_903885885.1 uncultured delta proteobacterium | reverse complement strand
GGCATGCTGCGGAGCTTCAACTGGTCCATCGTGGCGGCCCCCAGCGGCGGCGCGGGCACCGCGCAGTGGGCGCCGTCGACGGCGGCGTCGAGCGCCGAGGCCTTCACCCCGATCATCGTGGGCGTCTACACCGTCGAGGTGACCGCCGTCGACGGGCTCAACGCCACACGCCGGTGCAGCTTCGACATCACCGCCAACTCGCGCGGCCTGCGCGTCGAACTCACCTGGAACGGCACCGGCGACCTCGACCTGCACCTGCACAACAACGTGAGCGGCGCGTGGTTCAGCACCCCCAACGACTGCCACTACGCCAACATGAGCGCCCCGTGGGGCGCCAGCCAGGACGTCGACAACGTCAGCGCCAACGGCCCCGAGAACATCCGCGTGAACGCCCCCGTCGTGGGGCAGACGTACACCATCGGCGTGCACAACTACGCGCGCGGCGCCGGGCGCACGGCCACGGTGCGCGTGTACTGCGGGCCCACCGCGGGCGTTACGCCGAGCGTCACCTACGCGAGCGCGCCCCTCGCGGGCAGCGCGTCGGGCAACTGCACCGCGAACACCTTCTGGAAGGTGGCCGACGTGACCCTCAACGCCGACGGCTCGTGCACGATCGCGCCGCTCAACAGCTACGTCTCGTCGAGCGCGGCCTGCGCCGCGCGCTGATCACACCACGAGGGTGACGCGCTCCTCGACGGTGCGCTCGGCGCTCGGCGCGATCTCGCCGCGCTCGGCCGCGCGCAGGAGGCGCCAGATGTGGCGGCCCAGCACGTCGATCTCCGTCGAGGCGAACTGCTCGCCGCCGAAGCGCGCCACGGTGTCGGTCTGCGCGCGGAGGATCACCGCGTCTTGCGCGAAGATGCGCAGCGCGAGGGGGGTGAGCGCGGCCTTCACCACCGCGGCGGGCACGCGGAGCTTGAAGCTCACCACGGTGTAGAGCTTCGTGACGAAGTCGCTCACGGGCGTCATCGCGCTCGCCACGAGAATGTGGTTCTCGTCGCCGAGGCGGTACTCGACCTCGGCCACCGAGGGGAGCACGAAGCGGTCGAAGTGCTGCACCACGCCCCCGGAGGGCGAGAGCAGCCGCGCCACGAGGCCCGGCGGACGCGGCTCGCCGAGGTACTCGGCCTCGACGCGGTCGCTCCCGCGGCGCACCACGGCGGTGATCTCGACGCCGCGGCTCTCGGCGCGGAAGAGGCCCTTGTGCAAGAAGGCCGTGTGGGGCACATCGAGCGCGTTCTCGACGGTGGAGTAGAGCGTGCCCGGCGCCTCGACGAGCTGGTGCACGTGCGCGTATCCGGGCGCATCGAGGAGCGCGAAGCGGTACGGCTCGATGCCCGGCTCGGCGCCCGGCGTGGCGTACACCCACACGAAGCCGTCGCGCTCGCGCACGGGGAACGCCGCCGCGTCGCGGGCCTTCGCCTCGCAGGGGCCCTTGAGCGACGGGATGAAGCGGCACACGCCGCCGGTGTCGAAGCGCCAGCCGTGGTACGGGCACTCGAGCTGGCCGCGCACCACGGCGCCGCCGGAGAGCGGCACGTTGCGGTGCGGGCAGCGGTCGACCATGGCGCCCGCCCGGCCGTGCTCGTCGCGGAAGAGCACGATGGGCACGTTGAGAATCGTGCGCGCG
>CAISKJ010000170.1 GCA_903885885.1 uncultured delta proteobacterium | reverse complement strand
GTACGCGCGCTTGCGCGAGGGGGCCGGCGGCGCGTTGCTCCATCCGCGCAGGGCCGTGGCGAGCGCGCCGGCGCGGGCCGCGTGGCGCAGGTAGAGCGCGAGCGCGGCGAGGAGGCCGAGGCCGATCGCAAGCTGCCCGGCCGCGTCGTTGGCGTGTGCGCGGATGCGCCGCCGCGCCGTGCCGTCGCCGAGGGTGATGGTCGATGGGTCGCCGTCGGCGCAGCGGCCCAGGCGCTGCGTACCCTCGATGACACACGCGTCGAGAAAGAGGCGCTCGCCGGTGCGCGCGCACGCCGACACGACGCGGCCGCCCTCGTACATCGCCGAGGTGCGCTCGCGGAAGGTCGCCTCGAGGTTCGCGTCGGCGATGCGCATGTCCGGCGGATCGAAGCGCAGCGCGAGGCGGTCGACCTCCCAGGCGCGCCCGTCGTCGGAGTGAAAGGTCGCGCCGTTGGCGAGCCAGTACACCTGGTCGCCGCGCCAGCCGCCGTTCTTGCCGCTCACGTAGTGTTGGTGCTCGACGTTGCACACCGGCGGCTCGTCGAAGCCCGTGAACGAGCCCGCGACCGGCTCGTGCCCCGACACGCGAGCGCCCGCACCGTGCGCCGCGAGGCGGCGGAGCGTTGACGTAGGGCTGAGCGTGGTGTCGGCGCCGTGGAGCGCGAGGCCGCTGAGCACCGTCGCGATCGACAGCACCACGAAGAGCAAGAACACGAGCAGAAAGCCCGACGCGATGCGGGAGCCCGTGGCGGGCACGAAGAAGAACCGTGAACGGATACCCGTGCGCCCGAAGCTCATGGGGCGCGAGGGTAGCGACGATCAATCGTAGTAGTCGAGCCCGAGGTGCGTGATGAGGTCTTCGCCCTTCATCCAACGCAGGGTGTTCTTGAGCTTCATGAGCTGAATGAAGAGGTCGTGCTCGGGGTAGAGGCCCGGCGCCGTCATCGGGCTCTTGAAGTAGAAGCTCAGCCACTCTTGAATGCCCGACATGCCCGCGCGCTGCGCGAGGTCGAGAAAGATGGCGAGGTCGAGCACGATGGGCGCCGCGAGGATCGAGTCGCGGCAGAGAAAATCGATCTTGATCTGCATCGGGTAGCCGCACCACCCGAAGATGTCGATGTTGTCCCACCCCTCTTTGTTGTCGCCGCGCGGGGGGTAGTAGTTGATGCGCACCACGTGGCTGTATTTGCCGTACAGCTCGGGGTAGAGGTGCGGCTGAAAGATGTGCTCGAGCACACCCAGCTTCGAGACCTCTTTCGACTTGAAGCTCTCGGGGTCGTCGAGCACCTCGCCGTCGCGGTTGCCCAGGATGTTGGTGCTGTACCAGCCGTCGAGGCCCAGGAGGCGAGCTTTGAAGCCCGGCGCGAGGATGGTCTTCATCAGGGTCTGACCCGTCTTGAAGTCTTTACCCGCGATGGCGACGCCCTCGCGCCGCGCGAGCTCTTGCAGCGCCGGGAAGTCGACCGACAGGTTGGGCGCGCCGTTGGCGTAGGGCACGCCCGACCGGATGCACGCGTACGCGTAGATGGCGCTCGGCGCGATGTCGTCGCTCGAGGTGCGGAGGCCCTCTTCGAAGGCTTCGAGCGTCGCGTGCGTGTCGGTCGTGGCGCGCCACGTCTCGGTGGAGCCGCACCAGATGGCGACGCAGCGGTCGACGCCGCGCTCGACCTTGAAGCGCGCGATGTCGGCCATGAGCTGCTCGGCCAGCTCCATCTTCGAGGCGGCCTTCTTGGTGTTGGGGCCGTCGAGCTTCTTCACGTACCCCGTGTCGAACACGGCCGACATGGGGCGAATCTCCTGGAGGAAATCTTTCACCGACGCGAGGTGCTCCTTCGAGAGCACGCCGGCCTTGGAGGCCGCGGTGTAGGCGTCGTCGTGAAAGATGTCCCACGCGCCGAACTCGAGGCTCTCGAGGGGCGCGAGGGGCACGAAATCGCCGATGCGGGGCGAGCGGTTGTCGGTGCGACGGCCGAGGCGAATCGTGCCCATCTGCGTGAGCGAACCGACGGGCTGCGCGAGGCCCCGGCGGATCATCTCGGTGCCCGCGATGAACGTGGTGGCCACGGCGCCGAGGCCGGGCAACAGCACGCCCAGCTTGCCTTGAATCGGCGCGATGGTAGGCGGTGTCTTCATGAGGGCGCGGAACCTATCAGAACCGCGCGGAGGGTAAAGCGAACGCTCAACCCTTCGAGAACGTGAGCTTGATCTTGTCGTCGTCGGTGACGTCGGCGTGGGCGGTGCCGCCCTCGGTGAGCTCGCCGAAGAGGAGGGCCTCGGCGAGGGGCTTCTTGAGCGTCGTCTCGATGAGGCGCGCCATCGGGCGGGCCCCGAAGGCGGCGTCGTAGCCCCGGTCGCCGAGCCACGCGCGCGCCGCGGGCGAGATCGTGACGGTGACCTTCTTCTCGTCGAGGAGGCCCTGGAGCGCGGCGACCTCCTTGTCGACGACGCGCAGAATGACCTCTGCGGTGAGGCCGAGGAAGCGCACGATGCCGTCGAGGCGGTTGCGAAACTCGGGGGTGAAGGTGCGCTCGAGCGCCGCCTTGGCGCGCGAGTTGTCGACGGCCCCCTCGGTCTTGCCGAAGCCTACGACCTTCTCGGTCATTTCGCGGGCGCCGGCGTTGGTGGTCATGATGAGCACCACGTTGCGAAAGTCGGCCTTCTTGCCGTTGTTGTCGGTGAGCGTGGCGTGGTCCATCACCTGGAGCAGGATGTTGAAGAGCTCGGGGTGAGCCTTCTCGATCTCGTCCATCACCACTACCGAGTAGGGGTGCTTCGAGACGGCGTCGGTGAGCAGGCCGCCCTGGTCGAAGCCCACGTAACCGGGCGGCGCGCCGATGAGCCGCGACACCGTGTGGCGCTCGGAATATTCGCTCATGTCGAAGCGCAGAAACTGAACGCCGAGCACCTTCGCGAGCTGCTTGGCGAGCTCGGTCTTGCCCACGCCCGTGGGGCCCGCGAAGAGAAAGCTGCCGATGGGCTTCTCGGGCGAGCGCAGCCCCGAGCGCGAGAGCTTGATGGCGCTCGAGATCGCCTCGATGGCCTCGTCCTGTCCGAAGATCACGGCCTTCAGGTCGGCGTCGAGGGTCTTGAGGCGATCGCGCTCCGAGCCCGTCACGGTCTTCTCGGGGATGCGCGCCATCTTGGCCACGATGGTCTCGACGTCGTGCAAGGTGACCCGTCCCGTGCGCTCGGCGGCGGGGCGCATGCGATCTTGCGCGCCGCACTCGTCGATCACATCGATGGCCTTGTCGGGCAGGAGGCGATCGTTCACGTACTTCGCCGAGAGCTCCGCGGCGCCCTTGAGCGCCTCGGCGTCGTAGGTCACCCCGTGGTGCTTCTCGTATTGGGGCTTGAGGCCCTCGAGAATCATGATGGTGTCGGCCACCGAGGGCTCGCCCACTTCGATCTTCTGGAAGCGCCGCGCGAGCGCGCGGTCGCGTTCGAACGACGCTTTGTACTCGGAGTAGGTGGTGCTCCCGATGCAGCGCAAGCGGCCCGACGAGAGGGCGGGCTTGAGCATGTTCGAAGCGTCCATGGAGCCGCCGGAGGTCGCGCCCGCGCCCACGATGGTGTGAATCTCATCGATGAAGAGAATCGCGTCGGGGTGGTTCTGCAGGGCCTTGAGCACGGCCTTGAGGCGCTCTTCGAACTGGCCGCGAAACTTGGTGCCCGCGAGGAGCGCGCCCATGTCGAGGGAGTACACCGTCGCGTTCTTGAGCACCTCGGGCACGTTGCCCTCGTGGATGCGCAGCGCGAGGCCCTCGGCGATGGCCGTCTTGCCCACGCCGGGCTCGCCCACGAAGAGGGGATTGTTCTTCTTTCGACGGCAGAGGATGCGCACCGTGCGCTCGAGCTCGAGCTCGCGCCCGATGAGCTGGTCGATCTTCCCCTCGGCCGCCTGCTCGTTGAGGTTCTGCGTGAACTGTTCGAGGGGGTTCTTCACCGGGGGGGCGCCGTCTTCGTCTTCGCCGTCACCATCGCCGCTGGGGCCTGGCGAGCCCTCGGTGCGACCGAGCGGGCCCGAGGCGCCGTCGCCCGACGCGTCTTCGGGGTCGAACTTCGAGATGCCGTGCGAATAGAAGTTGATGAGATCCATCCGCGAGACGCCCTCCTTCTGGAGGAGGTAGAGCGCCTGCGACTCTTCTTCACGGTAGAGCGAGATGATCACCGAGCCGACGTCGATCGCCTTCTGCTCGGCGGAGATCGCGTGCATGGCGGCGCGCTGGAGCACGCGCGTCACCCCGAG
>CAISKJ010000169.1 GCA_903885885.1 uncultured delta proteobacterium | reverse complement strand
TGGCGCCGTCGCCCGCGAAGGTCGCGAGCGCGAGGCCGACGAGCAGCACGGCGGCCGACGCGACCGCCACGCGCACCGCCCACCGCGGCGTCGAGGGGGCGCCCGCGGGACGCGACGACGCAGCGGGCGCCGCGGCGACCTCGTCGATGCCGGTGCGAGGCACGGCGACAGCGGCCGGCGGGGCTTCGCGCGGGGCGGCCTCAGCGGTGTCGGTTTGCGCGTCGGCGCGAGCGGGCGCGAGCGCTGCGGCGAGCGACGCGACGCGGGGAGCGGGGCGCTCGACGAAGGCGCGCACGCCCACCTGCGCGAAGCACGGCCGCAGGGCGCCGAGAAACGCCGCCATGGTGGGCCAGCGGGCGGCGCGATCGCGCGCGAGGGCCCCCTCGACGGCGAGCGCGAGGGGCCGCGGAAGGTCGGGGAGCACCTCGCTGAGCCGGTCGGGGTCGCGCAGCATGAGCATGCCGAGCGCCTGCATCGACGACTCGGCGGGGTAGGGCAGGCGCCCCGTGAGGGCTTCGAACCAGAGCACCCCCATGGACCAGACGTCGGCCTGCGGGCCGACCTCCGCCGCGTTGGTGGCCTGCTCGGGGGCCATGTACGCGGGCGTGCCCATCGACTGCCCGGTGGCCGTGGCGCGCGAGCCGTCGTCGAGCTTGGCAATGCCAAAATCGAGGAGCTTGGCGACCTCGTTGCCCGTGTCGTTGTCGCGCGCGAGAAAGATGTTCTCGGGCTTGATGTCGCGGTGCACGATGCCGCGCTCGTGGGCGAGGCACAGGGCGTCCATGATGGGGAGGAGCATCGCGGCGGCGGCGTCGGCCGAGAGGGGGCCCTCGCGGTCGAGCAGGTCGCTCATGGGCTCGCCGTGGAGGAACTCGAGCACCAGGTAGGCGGCACCGTCGGCCTCGCGGCCCATGTCGAGCACATCGACGACGTTGCGGTGATCGAGCGCCGCCGCCGCGCGCGCCTCGCGCATGAAGCGGGCGACCATGGCCTCGCGCTGGGAGAGGTGCGGGTGCAGGAGCTTCACCGCGACGCGGCGTCGAGTGAACTCGTGGCGCCCCTCGTACACCACGCCCATGCCGCCCTCGCCCAGCATGCGAACGAGGAGGTACTTCTCCGCCAGAATGGTCCCGACGCGCTCTTCGTTGGTAAGAATCGGCACGGGAACCTTCTCGAACGCCCGACGATGCGCGTGTTTACCCTTACAAGAAGCACGCAGAAGAGTATCCGTGCGATAGAAACCCTAACACCGTCCACAGGTCAAGAAGTGGCGCGGCCCCGACGGAGCGCGCGGCGCGGGTGAGCGCGAACGAGGGCGCGCGACCGCACGCGGCGCCCCGGGTTCCAGGCGCCTGGAACTCCGCTTCCAGGCGCCTGGAACACACCCTGCGCCGCGCTTGCCTCGCCCCCCGGGCGACCCCATCTCTCCGCGGTTTCGCGGCCTTTCTCGCGCTCGCAACGCGGCGAGACACCATGTACAGTCCGCCGCCCGAAAGACCAGCCACCCACGATGATTCAGTCGCCTTTCGCCTTTACGGCCACGCTCTCCGACCGCCCCCTCACCCCCCACGCGAGCGCGGCCGCGCCGAAGCACCTCGCGCTCGGCGTGCCCGGGTTCACCTACGCGTCGATCCGCGACGTGGCCTCGCTCCCGCGGCTCACCGCGGCCTTCGACGACTACGCCCGCGCGCAGGTCGACGAGGCCACGTGGGCGCTCTTCACCCGCTACCGCGCCACGCGCGGCGAGGGGATGAACCCCGAAGAGGTCTCCGAGGCCCTCGTGAAGACCGCCCCCGCGGTGGCGGGCTTCCTCGCCGCCCTCTTCGGCATCGAGGTGGGCCGCGAGGGCCTGCGCGCCGACGTCACCCGCGAGAGCGTGGTGTTCGACTTCAAGCGCGACTTCGTGAAGAAGCGCACGGCCAAGCGCAAGCGCACCGAGCTCGACGGGCTCGACAAGGCCGCCCGCGAGGCCCTCGACGCCGACGCGCGCGCCGTGCTCACCGCCGCCACCGGCGCCCCCGACCAGTGGAACGACGAGCGCGAGGTCGCCCTCGCCGTGCTGCCCCTCGTGCGCGCCGAAGACCTCTTTCGCAAGGCCCTCGCCCGCGGCGGCGTCACCGTCGGCGCCGACGACTACGACCGCGCCCGCGCCCTCGCCGAAGCGCTCCGCGCGCGCCTCGGCGACGCGCTCCCGGCCGACATCGCCGACGAGACCGCGGCCGCCCAGGTGTACGCCGCCGCGCTCGACGTGATCGACCGCTGGTGCCTCCTGCGCCTCACCGACCACCACTACGACAACCACTGGGTCTCGCTGCGCCTGCCGAAGACGCTCGACCACCAGAACCTCGTGCCCCTGCGCAGGCCCCGCAAGGAGCTGCCCGAGGCCATGGTGGGCGCCCACGAGCGCCGCGAGCGCGACGGCTTCGCCCTCACCGACCGCCGCGCCCCGCTGCGCCCCGTGCAGGGCGAGGTCGACTACTGCCTCTACTGCCACGACCGCAACAAAGACTCTTGCTCCAAGGGCTTTCACAACAAAGACGGCTCGCTCAAGCCCAACCCCCTGGGCATCGCGCTGGCCGGCTGCCCCCTCGAAGAGAAGATCTCCGAGGCGCACTTTCTCAAGCAGTCGGGCGAGACCCTCGCGGCCCTCGCGGTGATCATGGTCGACAACCCCATGCTCCCCGGCACGGGTCACCGCATCTGCAACGACTGCATGAAGGCCTGCATCTATCAGAAGCAGGAGCCCGTAAACATCCCCCTCATCGAGACGTCGATTCTCACCGACGTGCTGGGGCTGCGCTGGGGCTACGAGGTGTACGACCTCCTCACGCGGTGGAACCCGCTGCGCGTCGAGCAGCCCGAGGCGCTCCCCTACAACGGCCGCAACGTGCTCGTGGTGGGCCTCGGCCCCGCGGGCTACACCCTCTCGCACTACCTCTCCAACGAGGGCTTCGGCGTGGTGGGCGTCGACGGCCTCAAGATCGAGCCGCTCCCGCAGGCGCTCCTCGATCACCCCGTCGAGAACATCAGCGACATCACCGTCGAGCTCGACGAGCGCGTGCTCCTCGGCTTCGGCGGCGTGAGCGAGTACGGCATCACGGTGCGGTGGGACAAGAACTTCCTCACCATGGTTTACCTCACGCTCGCGCGGCGGAAGAACCTCTCCATCCTCGGCGGCGTGCGCTTCGGCGGCACGCTCGACCTCGACGACGCGTGGCGCCTCGGCTTCGACCACGTGGCCATCGCCTCGGGCGCGGGCAAGCCCACCCTCGTCGACATCCCCAACGGCCTCCTCCGGGGCATCCGTCAGGCGTCGGACTTTCTCATGGCCCTGCAGCTTACGGGTGCCTACAAGAAGTCGTCGCTGGCCGTTCTGCCGGTGCGTCTGCCCGCGGTGGTGATCGGCGGCGGGCTCACGGGCATCGACACGGCCACCGAGCTGCGCGCCTACTACGTGGTGCAGGTCGAGAAGCTCCTCGCGCGCCACGAGGTGCTCGCGCGCGACCTCGGCGAAGAGAGCGTGCTCTCGCAGTACAACGCCGAGGAGCGCGAGATCCTCGACGAGCAGCTCGCCCACGGCCGCGCCGTTCGCGCCGAGCGCGCGGCGGCGGCCAGCGAGGGGCGCTCCCCGCGCTTCAACGCGATGCTCGACGCGTGGGGCGGCGTCACCCTCGCGTACCGACGCACCCTCAACGACTCGCCCGCGTACCGCCTCAACCACGAAGAGGTCGAGAAGGCCTTCGAGGAGGGCGTCGTCTTCGCCGAGAAGCTCTCGCCCAAAGAGGCCGTGGCGGACGCGTACGGCGCCGTCAAGGCGATGCGCTTCGACCGCATGGACGTGCGCGACGGCAAGCTCGTAGCGACCGGCGAGGTGGTGGAGCTTCCGGCCCGTACGGTGTGCATCGCGGCGGGCACCTCGCCCAACGTCACGTACGAGCGCGAGATGCCCGGCAGCTTCGAGATGGACGCGAAGACCAAGGCGTTTCGCCAGCACCGGGTGGAGCGCGACGCGACGGGCGCGGTGAAGACCGTCACCGACCCGAAGGGCTTCTTCACCTCGTACGTGGGCCCCGACGGCCAGGTGGTGAGCTACTACGGCGACAACCACCCGGTGTACGCGGGCTCGGTGGTGAAGGCCATGGCCTCGGCGCGCGACGGCTACCCCCACGTGAGCGCCCTTTACGCCCACGAGAGGCCCTGCCTCACGGCCGACACGCAGCCCGCGCGCGACGCGAAGTGGTCGCAGTTTCGCGCCACCGTCGAGGGCGCGCTGCGCGCCGTGGTGCGCGAGGTGCGGCGCCTCACGCCCACCATCGTCGAGGTGATCGTGCACGCGCCCCTCGCGGCGAAGAAGTTTCTGCCCGGTCAGTTCTACCGGATGCAAAACTTCGAGATGCTCGCGCCCGAGATCGACGGCACCCGCGTGGTGATGGAGGGCCTCGCCCTCACCGGCGCGTGGACCGACCCGGAGAACGGCCTCCTCTCGATGATCGGCCTCGAGATGGGCGCCAGCTCGCGCATGATGGCCATGCTGCGGCCGGGCGAGCCCGTGGTGGTGATGGGCCCGACGGGGGCTCCCACGGAGATTCCCCACAACGAGAGCGTGATTCTCGCCGGCGGCGGCCTCGGCAACGCGGTGCTCTTCTCGATCGGCAAGGCGCTGCGGGCCAACGGCTGCAAGGTGATCTACTTCGCGGGCTACCGCGACCCCGCCGACGTGTTTCGCATGGACGACATCGAGGCCTCGGCCGACCAGGTGATCTGGGCCGCCGACCGGGGTCCCGCCATCACCCCGCGGCGGCTCCAGGACGCCTCCTTCGTGGGCAACATCGTGCAGGCGATGGTGGCCTACGCGAAGGGCGAGTTCGGCGTGCAGCGCGTGCCCTTCATCGACTGCCAGCGCATCGTGGCCATCGGCTCAGACCGCATGATGGCCGCCGTGCGGCAGGCGCGTCACGACATTCTCAAGGCGCACCTGCGGCCCGACCACGTGGCCATCGGCAGCATCAACTCTCCCATGCAGTGCATGATGAAAGAGATCTGCGCGCAGTGCCTGCAGCGCCACGTCGACCCGGTGACCGGCAAGGCCACCGTGGTGTTCACCTGCTTCAATCAAGATCAGGAGCTCGACAAGGTCGACTTCCCGTTCTTGAACGCGCGATTGAAGCAGGCCTCGATGCCCGAGAAGGTGGCGAGCCTGTGGCTCACTCGTCTCCTCGCGTTGCACGAAGTACCTCGGATCTGAGCTGGTCGGCGTAGCTCGGGCGCCCGCTCTCGTCGTCGTCGGCGGCGCGGGCGCTCGGCAGCTGCGACACCCGCACGCCCGTCGTCTTCGCCGTGAGCGCCTCGATGCGCGCCGCGAACTCCCCCGCCGCTTCGAACTGAATCCAGGTCTTCTTGGCGCGGCCCTTCGCGTCGCGCCACTCGACGCGCAGCGCGCGGCCGACGCCCGGCGTGAGGTACGACCGCTCGCGGCGCAGGAGGGCCCCGCGGAGCGTGTGCTGCGGGCGCCACCACTGCGACGACTCGACCCCCATCGCCGTGATGGCGTCGAGGGCGATCGCGTCGGTCCACAGGCCGCGGTGCACGTGCAGGTGCGAGGGCGTGAGCACCATGCGCGTGATGTGATCGGTGAGCAGCGCGAGCAGGAGCGCCACGTTGTTGATCGCGAACCACGAGCCCAGCGCGAGGAGCATCACCGACACGCCGGGCGCGCCGCGGTGGGCCCACATCCACGCGAGCGAGGGCCACGAGGCCAGCACCGCGACGAGCATCACGGCGAGGGCCGTGGCGGGCACCCAGCGCGGCTGCCGCTGGCGCGCGCGGAGCACGGCGCGGTCGCCGT
>CAISKJ010000168.1 GCA_903885885.1 uncultured delta proteobacterium | reverse complement strand
CGGACCGTGCGCTTCACGAGCTGAATCTCGTCGGTGGCCGCGCGAAAGTGCGGCCCACCGTCGAAGGGGTCGATGCGGTTGCAGTACTGAAACCCGATGCGTCGGAGCATCTTCTCGACGCCGCGGGTCTCGCGCCCCACCTTGCCGATCACGCCCTGCGCCTCGAGAGGGAGAATCGTCGCGTAGATGTCTCCGTTGGGAAAAAGCGACTTGATGAACTCCTTGTTGCGCTTCGAGAGCGCGTCGGCCTCGAGGTACGTCATCTCCGTGAAGCGGCGCCCGAGCGACTCCCACAGGTGGCTCCGCCCGTCGGGCAGCAGCGGCGGCAGGAGCTCGGCGACCACCTCGTTGCGAAAGAGCCCGCGGTGCATCGCCATGAACATGAAGCGCACGTACGAGATCATGAGCCCGACCTTGTCGGGGATGCGCCGACACTCGGGCAGCACGATGAGCCCGCCGATCTCGGTCGGCCCCTCGTAGCTGTGCCCGAGGCGCAGCACGGTGTGGACGAAGTGCCGGTCGAGGGTGGGGCTGTACTTCTCCTCGACGATCACGTCGAAGAAGATGTACGGCGCGTCGCGGCGCCCGAGCTGCGCGATGATCTTGCTGGTTCCGATGACCCGATGCTCCTCGAGGTCTTCGAGCACGAACGAGTACTCGCGCCGCCGCGGGTCTTTGATGGCGCCCGAGAACGACCGCACCGACAGGTCGGCGATCTCCCGAATCGACGCGGCGTCGTAGGGGAGATTGATGGTGTTCAGGTGCTTCGCGAGCGCGAGGAGGTTGGGCTCGTCGTCCGCCGTCGCGCCGCGGATCACATAGCGGATCGGGTCAGGCGTCATGGGTGCGCTCACCCTGTCAGAACACCCGCGCGCTGTCGACGAGGATGGTCACCGGCCCATCGTTGACCGCGTCGACCATCATGTGCGCGCGAAACTCGCCTGTGGCCACGGCGAGGCCGCGCGCGCGCAAGAGGGCCACCACGCGCTCGTAGAGCTCGTTGGCGCGCGTGGGCTCCATCGCGCCTGCGAAGTCGGGCCGTCGCCCCTTGCGCACGTCGCCGTAGAGGGTGAACTGCGGCACCACGAGCACCGCGGCGCCCGCGGCCGTCACGTCGAGGCTCATGCGCCCGCGGTCGTCTTCGAACACCCGCAGCGAGGCGATCTTCTCCGCGAGGTACGCGGCCTCAGGCGCGTCGTCGCCCGCGCCCACGCCCAGGTACGCCAGCAAGCCTGGGCCGATCTCGCCCGTCACGCGCGCGTCGACGGTGACCCTCGCGCGCGACACGCGCTGCACCACGGCCCTCACGGCGCCACCTCGCGCCCGCCGGGCAGCTTCGCGTCGCTGCCGCGCACGTAGAGGGGCTCGAGCTCTCCCGCGTCGAGGCGCCCGCGGCCGGCGAGCACCTCCCACGCGACGAAGCGGGCGAGGGGGCTCGCCACCACCGACGGGGCGACGACGAAGCGTGACGGATCGCAGGCCGTGAGCGCCGCGAGGTCGGCGGGCGAGAGGTCTCCCACGACGGTGATCGCTCCGTCGGTGCACTGCGCGAGCGCGCGTGCGCCCACGACCGCGGGCGAACCGAGGGTGGCGTCGATCACCGTGCGGCGCTCACCGGCCGCGAGCGAGTAGAGGGCGGCGTAGGCCTCCCCCCGGCGCGCGTCGAGGGCCGCGAGCACGGGGCCTCGCACGCCCCACGCGGCGCTCGCCAGGGCCTCCAGCGACGACACGCCCACGAGCGCGACGCCCGTCGCGATGTGCAGCCCCTTGGCGGTGGCGACGCCGATGCGCACGCCGGTGAAAGACCCCGGGCCCACGCCCACGCCGATGCGATCGATCTCGTGGAGCGCGACGCCCGCGCGCGCGAGCACCTCGTCGACGAGGGGGAGAATCTGCTCCGAGTGCGTGGCGCGGATGCGCGTGGTCGACTCGGCGAGCACGACGCCGTCGTCGACGACGGCCGCGGAGCCGGTGAGGGTGCTTGTGTCGAGCGCGAGGATCTTCACGGGGTGGGTGTCGCTGCGCAGCGAAAGGTGAGGGTGACCGAGCGTGCGCTGCGCGGTAGCTGCCGCCGGCGGTCGAGGCGCGCGAGGGCGGCGGGTTCGTTCCACGCGCTGCCACGCACGATGAAGTGATCGGGGGAGGGGGCCGGTGTCGACGTCCACTCGGCGGCGTTGCCGGCGCCGTCGTAGACCTCGAAGGAGCTCGCGGCGCGAGGGTACGAGAGCACCGGGGCGGTGTCTCCGGGGCCGAGCTCGAGGCTGTTGATGCGCTCGGGATCGACGCGGTCTCCCCACGGGAACGTCCGCCCGTCGGTGCCGCGCAGCGCCTTCTCCCACTCGTCGTCGGCGGGGAGGCGCGCGCCGCGCCATGCGCAGTAGGCGCGCGCGTCGTCCCACGAGACGAGCACCGCAGGGTGCGCGCCGTACTGCTGCACGCGCGCTTGCAGCGGGAGCGCGCGCCGCGCGAGCTGGGCGGGCGTCACCGTCGCGTCGGCCTCGACCGGATTCGCAACCGCGGCGCGGCCCGTCTCCTCGACGAAGCGCGCGTAGTCGCGCTCGGTCACGGGCACCCGATCGATCGAGAACGCCTGGAGCTCTCGCGCACCGTGCGGGAGCGATGCGACGTCGCAGCCGGCGAGCGGCCGCGCGGGACCGCCCGCGATGTACGCGCCCCGCGCGACGGTGGCCATGCTCGCGCGCGCCGCGATCGAGCGTGGACCGCCGCGGCCGCGGTTGGAGCCGCACGCGCAAAGCACGACGAGAGCAAGTGTGATGAGTGCGCGCACTGCGACCGGCCAAAGGGGAATACACGGGGCGCGCGCCGAGCACCAGAGCGCCCGAATCGCATGAAAACACGGGTCATGAGAAAATCGTGGGGCGCGATAAGCCAAACTATTGACCCCCCCAGAGGATGGGCGTAGAAGCCGTCTCCCTTCGACGGAGCCCCCTCCGAACGAAGGGTGACCGGTCAAAACCCCGCGGCGAAAATAAAACGTCGCAGAGTGTTGACGGGTCGGAGAGAGAGCGATACAAGTCGCCTCCCTCGAACAAAGGGCCCGAGAAAAGCTGCCAGAGGCGGTTTGCTCGGGAGACAGAGTGCCCGGCGCGGCGGATGACGCACAAGTCATCTCCGATCTTTGAAAACCTGGTTGCAAGAACGTTCGGCCTCAACAGCCGAACGCGCCGAAGCCCACTCGACTGCAATTACGCAGAAGAGAGGCTCTCGGTAGAGGAAGCGGTTCGTCCGCATGGCGACTGACGCAAGTCAGACGACATGACGGACAATGTTACTTGAGCAAATACACAGGCCAGAAATGAGTCCTGGGAATCTGCTCTGATTGT
>CAISKJ010000167.1 GCA_903885885.1 uncultured delta proteobacterium | reverse complement strand
GCCGGGCAGCGGTCGCAGCCGCAGGTCGCGACGCAGCGGCCCTCGCGGCACAGCTCGCCGGACGCGCAGGTGACCGACGCGCACGGGTCGACGACGCACGTGCCTGCCTGGCAGGTGTGCCCCGTGGGGCAGCGCACGCCCGCGCACGAGTCGGCGTTGCGGCACCCGAGGGTGCACACCTCGCCCGCGGCGCACGGCGAGGCGCAGGGCACGATGGGCACGCACTGTTCGGTGTCGGGATCGCACACGTTGCCCGCCGCGCAGCGCACGCCCTGGCACTTCACGTGGAAGCACCCGGGCACGCACGCGCCGTCGCGGCACGTCTGGCCGCCCGGGCAGCGCACGCACTCGCAGGGGTCGCGGAGCTGCACGCAGCGCGTCGCGCAGGTTTGACCCTCGCCGCACGCCAGGCGGCCCGTGGTGCAGGTGCCGCCGCAGCCGTCGGGGGCGCTGCACGCGACGCCGACGGGGCAGTGGGGCACGCACGCGGCGCAGTGGCCGCCGACGCAGCGCTGGCCGCCGGGGCAGGTGCCGCAGCCGCAGCTGTCGATGCAGCGGCCGCCCTCGCAGAGCTGACCCGCCGCGCAGGTGACGCCCGCGCAGGGGTTGGCCACGCAGAGGCCGTTGAGGCACGACTGACCTTCGGGGCAGCGCACGCCCGCGCAGCGGTCGGGCGGGTCGCACGCGACGTGGGGGGCGAAGCCCGGCGGGCACATCGCGTCCCACGGGCGCAGGGGGATGCAGCCGTTGGTGGTGGGGTCGCAGAAGTTGTTCTGCGGGCACACGACGCCGCGGCAGGGAACGTCGAAGCAGCCGGGCACGCAAGCGCCCTCCATGCACGTCTGGCCCGTGGGGCACGCGACGCCCGCGCAGGGGTCGGCGATGCGCACGCAGCGGGCGTGACAGACGGTGCTCGGCGGGCACACGGTGGCGCCGTCGGCGCAGGGGTTCGCGGCGCAGTGGCCGCCCACGCAGAGCTGGCCCGCGGGGCACGACGCGTCGCTCGTGCACGCCGTCGGGTCGACGTCGACCGCGGGCGGGAGGTCGACCGGCGCCGCGTCGGGGCCCGCCGGGAGATCGACCGTCGGCGCGTCGGGGGCGGCCGGGTTGTCGACCGTGGGCACGTCGAGGGTCGACGGGTCGAGGTTGGTGTCGGGCGGGGCCGCATCGGGGCTCGGCGGCCCCGGCGGACAGCCCATGAGGAGCAACGGCAAGACGAGGGCGATGATCTGGCGTTTCATTGGAGTGGTGTCCCTTCGTGGCGCGCGAGAACCCGGCAGAGCCGCCGAGGACCGTACACGCGAGTTCGCCTCGTTGGAATCAGGCTGTGCAAAAAACGATGGAATAAAGTGCGTTGTGCGCACCGCATCGGGGCGTGCGGCGCGCAACGATTCTAGCGAAGGTGGCGGGCGGGGGGGGAGACGAGGCCGCGACGGGGGACTGCGGCGCGGCGAAGCGTCAGGGGGCGGGGACGAAGCGGACGCGGTTGTTCGTCGCGTTGGTGCACACGCCCGACGTGGTGGCGCAGCCGCTGATGGCGCGCGTCCCGTCGAGGTTCTCGAGGCCGATGAGGGCGGTGGTGGCCGCCGCGAAGGAGTAGTTCGACGTGAGGATGTCGATCGCGCCGTCGGCCTCGTTGAGCACGATCTCCGTCGAGATGAGGCCCGTCGCGGTGGAGCCGTAGGGGCGCGCGTTCGAACACTCGACCACGAAGCGGCGCGAGGGCGCGGTGCCGAGCGTCGCGTAGCAGACGCCGGGGGAGGTGCTCGCGACGAGGTCCATCACCCAGGCGGCGATGACGCCGTTGGGGCCGGCCACGTCGGGGATGGTGCTCACGTACGAGTTGAGCACGCCGTCGAAGCTGATGAGCCCGTTGGTGGCCACGTTGATCATGCGCCCCGTCGGGAGCGCGGTGCCCCAGAAGTTGAACGCGAAGGGCAGCGACGCGAGCACCGACTGGTCGTCGAGGCCCGCGAGCACGCGCGTCGCGCCGGTCATCGCGCACACGTCGACGAAGGCCACCGCTGCGGGCGGCGTGACGCGCGCGTAGTTGGCCCCCGTGGTCACGGCGCTGCAGGCGCCCGCGCGGCACGACTGCCCCGCGGCGCACGCGCGGCCGCACGCGCCGCAGTTGGCGGCATCGCTCGTGAGGTCGGCGCAGCCCGTGGCGCACATCGTCGAAGGGGCCGCGCAGGTGACCGCACCGCCCGCCGAGATGACCGCGGGGCAGCGGCCCACCGACTCGTCGGAGCCGCCGAACTGGCTCGCGCCCTCGTGGTGGAAGTACCAGCGGTTGCGCGACGGCGACACCGTGAACGAGCACATGTCGCTGAGGTTGGTGAAGGTGCCCACGGTGGTGACCGTGGCGTCGGGGACGCGCACCCGCGCCACGCGCGTGGTGCCCTCGACGTACGAGAGGTGGACCCGGCCGTCGAAGTACTCGGCCACGCCCCAGAAGCCCCAGCTCTCACACGTCTGGTGTGCGGGAAACACCATCGACCCGAGGTTGGTGACGCGCCCCGAGGGGAGGTCGACGTTGTAGACCGCGCCGCCGGAGGCGAACACCACGCGGTCCCACCCCGAGAAGATGCCCGTGTCGTAGGCGAGCGTGACGGGGGTCGAGAGCGTCACGGTGCGCGTGGTGGGCGCGCCCGTCGCGCCGTCGACCTCGATGAGCGAAGTGATCGTACCGCCCGCCGTCGAGCTGATGAGGCCGCCCGCCGCCTTGGCGAGGTTGTACACGGTGCCCGAGCGCAGGTTGCTCACGAGGCCGTCGTACACGCGGCCCGCCGTGACGCCCGCGAGCGTGTCGGGGTCGAAGCGGCCCGTCGAGGTGTCGCCCGAGTAGAAGAGGCCCGTCGCGCCCATCGCGATGCCGCCGCGGTCGTCGCCGGTGACGGCCGCGTGCTCGACGATCGAGCACGACGTCGAGCCCAGCGACTCGATGCGCAGCGCCGGGCCCGTGCCCACCGCGGTGCACACGCCCGCGGTGCAGGCCTGGCCGGTGACGCACGAGCGCGCGCACGCGCCGCAGTTGACCAGGTCGCTCTGGAGGTCGACGCACACCCCTGCGCAGCGCGTGAGGGGCGGCGTGCACACCGTCGTGCCGCCGGTGCAGACGCCCGCGGCGCAGGTCTGCCCCGTGGCGCAGGCGACGCCGCACGCGCCGCAGTTGGCGGGGTCGCTTTGCACCGCGACGCACGCGCCGCCGCACTCGGTCATGGGCGCCATGCAGGTGGTCATTCCGCCGGTGCAGACGCCGCCCGCGCAGCCGCCGGGGCAGTCCATCTCGGAGAACGCCGACCCGCGCGCGTTGCAGGTGCGCAGGCGCGAGCCCGTGACGCACGACACGCGCCCCGGCGTGCACACGATCGGCGTGCACGCGCCCGTCGCGGCGTCGCACCACGTCGAGCCCGTGCACTCGCTGTCGCGCGTGCAGCGGGGCGTGGTCGAGTCGGGCGCCACGGGCATGTCGACCGCGGGCACGTCGGGCGATGCGACGTCGTCGGGGGTGACCGAGTCTACGGTGGGCACATCGTCGGGGGTGACCACGTCGACGACGGCCACGTCGTCGGGGGACTCGGCGTCTTCGGGGCCGACGGGAATCCCGCCACCGGTACTCCCGCGCGCCGAGCAGGCCGCCGCGCCGAGCATCAAGAACATCATCCAGAACGAGCGCTTCATGCGCGACCTCCAGCCAAGAGAAGAGCCCGCGCACACCGTCGCCGGGCAACGGGCGACCATTGCCGCGGGAGGCGGCGTTCCGTCAAGCATCGCACCGGATCAATGTCCCTTCGGGGCGCCATCGGTGGCAGAACGACGCGCGATGTTCTCCGTGGATTATGAAGCCGGCCGCACGGCCATTCGGCGCTTCGGTCACCGCGTGGGCGCGCGCGCCGAGGCGGGCGACG
>CAISKJ010000166.1 GCA_903885885.1 uncultured delta proteobacterium | reverse complement strand
GGATTTCTTGGGCTTTTCCTTGGCGGTCCCGTCGAGCAACTTCTTGGTCGAGACATGAGGCTCGTTCTTGAAGCGCGTTCGCGGGGGCACCGGCTTCTTCGGACCTCGTTTGGCCTTGCGGACCATCTTCAGGTCGATCCGCGCGGCGATCTCCTTGAGAAGGACGGCCGCCAGGGGGATGGACATCGTTCGCCACGCCTCCCACGCATCGTCCTCGACCATGTCGTCGACGTGGCCCACGGCCTCCCGTCCGAACTGCGCGAGGTAGTAGCCCGACACGTGCTCCCGCACGAAGGCCTCGCCGTGCGTCGCGCGCATCGCGCCCAGCAACGTCGAGATCGCGTTGTACGCCATCAGCCCCACGCAGAAGCCCAGCAGCGCAGCGCGCGGATAGCCCAGCGGCGCAAGCTCGGCGTCGAGCCAGCGCGACAGGTCCGCGAAGGCCGATTCGATCGTCCAGCGCGAGAGGTACAGCGACGCGACGGTGCTCGCGGAGACCTCGGCGGGCAACGACGTGACCAGGTGCAGCTCGCGCTCGCCGTCGCGCGTGGGCTCGTCGAGCACCAGCGTCACGCGCCGCACCGTGCGCGACGTGCCTTCGTACGTGAGCGTGAGGTCCTGCTCGAAGAGCGCGCCCGTGTCGCCTCGCCCGCACGCGCGGCGCGTCCCCACGAGGTCGCCCACCAGCCCCTTGTGCTGGCGGATCACGAAGGCGCTCTTGCGCGCGAGCATCCCGAACAGGATCTCGTGCGTGCAGAAGTTCCGATCGGCGATCCAGCAGTCGCCCTCGACCACCAGCGCGAGGATCTGGGCCGTGAGCGAGCGCTCGGAGGCGTGGCCGTCCTCGCACAGGATCACGTCGCTCATCATCATCGCGGCGACGTCGAAGACCACGAGGGCGAGGCCCGGCAACGGCCCCGCGGCGACGCTCCAAAGCACCTCGAGACGGCGCTGGGTGGCGGCCAGATGGTTGCCGTCGAGGATGCGCAATCGCCATCCAGAAAGCGGATTGGCGCGAAGGCCGCCCATCTCTGCGAGGAGCGCCTTGCCGCGTGCGAAGGAGTGGGCGACGAGGGCCGTGGCGACCTGGGGCTCGGTGCCGTTGAGCTTGTTGTAGAACGCGGTGACGGTGGCGCCGAGAGCGTCGCCGTGGCGCTGCATCGCGGCGTGAGCGGAGTCGACCTTGCCGGTCACGACGGCGAGCATGACCTGGACGACCGTGACGAAGAGGATCTTGCTCGTGTACTGCTCGACGCGGTGCTTCTCGAAGACGGCGTTGATCGCGTCGGAGGCGAAGAGCTGCTCGAGCACGAGGCGGGTGCTCGCGCCGATGGGGTTCTTGCGGGCGAAGCGCTCCAAGAGCATCTCGTCGAGCGTCTGCGGGCCGGGTTGGGCTGCCATCGCGGCCCCATACACCGCCCAGAGCTCCGGCGGGAGGGTGTATCACGCGCAAACCGCTACGAAACAAGACCGTTCACGGTGTCGATTGGGCAGGACACGGCGTGTCCAGTGAGCGCGCTCGGCTTGCCCACGTTGAAAGGGCTGGATCAAGGAGGCTGCCACGCTCGGGAGCGAGCTGCTCGCCGTGCTGCGACCCGCGGGGGCGAGGGCGCCCGGGGCGAAGTCTGACGCGCTCTCGGCCGCCCTCGACATGCGCAACCGCATGGCCATGGTGCTTGCCCGGCGCTACGAGCTCGTGGAGCGCGCCGCCGGGTGGCGCTGGGGGAGGGAGCTCGGCGAGCACGTTCCCGCCCTCCAGTCGCGTGCGCGGATGACGGCGCCCCGCGACGAGCCCCCGACGCCCGCGTAGAGCCCCCGCGCGACGCTTCTTCCGCCCCGTGCGCGGGCGGTGATACAACCGCGCTCCCATGACCACCCCCCCGTCGTCTCGTCGAAGCCGCCGTGAACTGCTCGTCGGCGCGGCCGGCTCGCTCCTCGCGGGCGCGGTCGCGCAGGCGTGCAAGCCCAAGCGCCAGAGCGGCATCTCCGTGGGCCTCTACTGCTCGCTCACGGGCGCGCAGGCCGACTTTGGCATCTCGACGCGCAACGGGGCCACGCTCGCGTTCGAAGAGATCAACCGCGCGGGCGGTCTGCTCGGTCAGCAGCTGCGCCTCGTGGCGGAAGACACCCGCGGCGAGAGCAACGAGGCCACCAGCGCCGTGACGCGCCTCATCGACCGCGAGGGCGTCGTGGCCGTGATCGGCGAGATCGCGTCGACCCTCTCGCTCGCGGGCGGGCGTGTGTGCCAGCGCAAGCGCATTCCGATGGTGTCGCCGTCGAGCACCAACCCCGCGGTGACGCAGGTGGGCGACTACATCTTTCGCGTGTGCTTCATCGACCCCTTTCAGGGCGACGTGATGGCGCGCTTCGCCCGCACCGACCTGCACTTCGACCGCGTCGCCCTCTTTCGCGACCAGGCGAGCGCGTACTCCATGGGCCTCGCCGACGCGTTTCGCGACGCCTTCGTGCGCGTGGGCGGCACCGTGGTCGACGACCAGTCGTACCGCTCGGGCGACACGCACTTCTCGGCGCAGATCACCTCGATGCTCGGCCACCAGCCGCAGGCGATCTTCGTGCCCGGGTACTACACCGAGGTGGCGCTCATCGCCCGCGAGGCGCGCGGCGCGGGCTTCACGGGCAAGTTTCTCGGCGGCGACGGGTGGAGCGGGCCCTCGCTCACGCAGAACGACGACGACAAGCTCGTCGGCGACTTCTTCTCCGACGCCTTCGCCCCCGAGGGCGCCGAGGCCCCCGTGGCGCGGTCCTTTCTCGACCGGTACCGGGCGCGCTTTCACACCGACCCCAACGGCCTCGCCGCCCTCGGCTACGACGCCGCGCTGGTGCTCTTCGACGCCATTCGACGGGCTGGCTCTGCGGAGCCCGCGCGCATTCGTGCGGCCCTCGCGTCGACTCGCGACGTGCAGGGCGCCACCGGCGCGATCACCCTCAACGCCCAGCGCGACGCGGTGAAGAGCGCGGTGATTCTCGAAGTGACCTCGTCGGGCACGCGCTTTCACAAGACGGTGAACCCGTGACCGCTGCCGCCGCCGCGCGACCGCGCCCGCTCAGTGAGCGCGTGCTGCCTGCGGTGGTGGCGCTGCTCGCGTTGCCGCCCGCGCTCATGGTGCTCAAGGGGGCGATCGCCAACCCGGTGACCTTCGCGCGCAACCTCGTCGAGGGCGTGTCGCTGGGCGGCGTGTATGCGCTCGTCGCGCTGGGGTACACCATGGTGTACGGCGTGCTGGGGCTCATCAACTTCGCGCACTCCGACGTCTTCATGGTGGGCGCCTACGCGGGCATCTATGCCGCCGCGTGGTTCGGCGTCACGGCCACGTCGGCGGGGCAGTCGTCGCCGGGCATCGCGCTCGCTTGCTTCGCCGCGGCCATGATCGCGTGCGCCGTGCTCGGCATGTTCGTCGAGCGCTTCGCGTACCGACCCGTGCGCAACGCGCCGAAGCTCACGCCGCTGGTGACCGCCATCGGCGTCTCGATGCTCATTCAGAACGTGTCGATGCTGGTGTTCTCCTCGACGCCGCGGGGCTTTCCGCCGGTGATTCGCTCGAGCACGGTGTCGCTCGGCCCGGTGGCCGTCACCAACATCAAGCTCATGAACCTCGGCGCCGCCCTGGCGCTCATGGTGGCGCTCACGTTTCTCGTGCAGCGCACGCGGGTGGGCCGGGCGATGCGGGCCATCTCGACCAACCTCGACGCCGCGCGCCTCATGGGCGTGCACACCGACCGGGTGATCGCGATCACCTTCGGCCTCGGCTCGGCGCTCGCCGGTGCGGGCGGCATTCTCTTCGGTCTCGACCAGCCCAAAATCGACCCGCTCTCGGGCGTGCAGCCGGGGCTCAAGGCCTTCGTCGCGGCCGTGCTCGGCGGCATCGGCAACATCCCCGGCGCCATGCTCGGAGGGCTGCTCATCGGCATGGTGGAGCAGCTCGCGTCGGCGTACCTGTCGAGCTCCTTTGCGCCGGCGATCGTGTTCTCGATCCTGGTGGTGGTGCTGCTCGTGCGACCGCAGGGGCTCCTCGGCCGCGTGACGCGCGAGAAGGTGTGAGCCTGCGTCGGGCGCTCGCGCTGGTGGTGTTCACCGCGGGCTGCGAGCGCGGGTGCCTCGACGGGCCCGTGCCCGAGGCCCCGCGCGCCGTGGCGGGTCCCATCGACGTGCCCGTGGCGCCCGTTGCGATGTCTCCGCGGTGTGCGCGCGAGCTCGCGGAGCCGCGCGCGTTCGTCGCGCCAGGCAGCGGTGGCGTCGACACGATCGCGGCGGCGTGCGCGGGCGACACGCTCGCGGTGTTCGTGGCGCGCGGGGGGACGCTCTCGCGCGCGCTGCGATCGACGCGCGAAGGCGCAGCGTTTGAAGCGCCGACGGTGGTGTCGACGGGGGTCGATCGCATGGGGCCCGTGGCCGTCGACGGGGTCGAGGGGCCGGTCGCGTGGCGGTCGCCGCTGGTGGGCCTCGACGACGACGAGCGTGACGACGTGTGGGCCGCGGTGCTCGCGCGCCGTGACGGCGGTGTGGCGGTGCTGCGCGGCGACGTGCTGATGCCCGCGGGCGCGGCGGGCCTCGGCGTGGTGGCGCCGTGGCGCGATGGGCAGGGCGCGCTGGGCGTGTACGCGAGCGTAGGGCGCGTGGGCGCGGTGCCTTCGACGGTGCGCCTGCGCGTGCTCGCAGGGCGCGACGCGCCGGGCGCGGCGGGCGCGATGACGACGGTGATTCCCGGTGAGCTGAAGGCGTGGGAGGCGTCGCGGCGCGTGGCGCTGGCGCGCGTCGAGGAGGGCGCCGCGGTGTACCTCGAGGCGAGCTGGGGAGAGGGTGGAGCCCGGTCGCGGCACGCGCTCGCGTCGCGCTATGCGCTGGTGTCACAGCGCGGCGTGAGCGCGGGCGGGCGCTCGGTGTTTCTGGTGGGCGAGTTCGCGCTCGCCGACGCCGATGGGGGCGCGTGCATGCGCGTGGGAGCGGGCGCGTGCGTCCGCGCGGGGGCGATGTATCTCCTCGTGGCGGGCGAGGCGGGGAGCGCGCTCGAACGTGTGGATGTGGCGCCCGAGGGCGTGCCCGACGCGATCGCTGCGCGCGACGGCGTGGTGACGGTGCTCTACGTCGCGCAGGGCGAGCAGCTCCTCGCGCAGGTGCGCATGGCCGACGGTGCGGTGACGCCGCGGTCGTTGCGCGCGCCCGACGGGTTCGGTGCGATCGATGGGCCTACGCTGGTGGCCTGTGATGATGGCGTGTGGCTGGCGGCAGAGGTGACGCGCGTGGCCGACGAGGGTGCGGCGCCGCGGTCGGGGGTGACCGCGGTGCCTGTGGAGTGCCTCGCGGAGTGATCAGAACTTGTAGGTGATGCCGCCGTAGATGTTGGCCTGCACGGCGGTGTCCCAGAAGTCGGTGAGCACCGGGCGGCGGGCGGTGTTGGAGCCCGCGCTCATGGGGCCGAGGCCCGCGGTGTCGGGGCGCGCGAAGTAGTACTGGAGCCCCGCGAACGCGTTGAGGTGACGCCCGAGGCCGAGCTCGAGGGTGCCCGCGAGGTATCCGCGCACGGTGGCGCCGAGGGTGCAGTCGCCCGTGGTGTCGGTGCGGTTCTCGCACAGCGAGTAGACCGTGTTCGAGTTGCCGTTGACCGTGAGGTTGGGCGGGGCCGACACGAGGAAGCTGTCGCTGTTGATGTCGACGCCGGGGCTGAGCGTGATGGCGAAGCTGCCGAAGCGGTTGGCGCGGTCTTGCGGCGTCTCGCCGGCGACGACCTCGTCGCCCGAGAGCGAGAAGTGCGCCGAGAGGTTGAGCTGGAAGGTGGCGCCGATGCCGTTGCGCTGGTTGGTGCCGAGGGCGCCGTAGAAGCGCACCTCGCCGCCGACGGCGAACACGTCGTTGGCGAGGCGGAGGCCGATGCGGCTGCGGAGCTCGAACTCGTACCAGGTGAAGGTGGTGCGAATGGTGAGGCCGCCGTCGACGGTGAAGAGGCCG
>CAISKJ010000165.1 GCA_903885885.1 uncultured delta proteobacterium | reverse complement strand
GGGATCGCCCGACGGGCTCTCTCCCGTGTACCTCGACACGCCCGGCGGCGCTGCCGGGAGCGGTCGCATCGCGGCGCCGCCCTCGACGCTCGACCCGCGCGTGGTGTCGCTCGACGCCGTGGCGCGCGCGCGGGTTCTGTGGCTCGCCGAGTCGGTGCGCGGCAACAGCCCCGTGCTCGCGCGCCTGCCCCTCGCGGGCTCGCACGAAGAGGCCACCGCGGCGCGCCTCGCCCACGGGCCCCGCGACGAGGGCGCGCAGCCCGTCGACGAGGAGGTCGCCGTGGCCGCCGACGGCGCGGGCGTGGTGGCGGCCTACACCGAGCACGTCGGGGGCGCCGGCGACGTCGACGTGCGCCTCGTGCGAGCGTCGGGGGGCGCGCGCGCGGCGGTGCGCGAGGTGCCCGTCGAGGAGGGCGCGTGGACGCTGCGCGGGCGCCGTCCGGGGCTCACGTTCTGCGCGGCGCCCAACGCCACGTGGCTCTTCGCGGCTTCGAGCGACGTGTGGCGCGCGGGCGTGGTGCGCGGCGCGACGCTCCTCGACGCGGGGCGCATCGCGCGGCGCGGCGAGCGGCGCTTCGACGAGTCGCTCACCGTGCGATGCGGCAGCCACGGGGCCATCGCGTACGGGCACGAGCGTCCGCGGGCGAGCCCCCTGTGGCGCTGCGCCCTCGACGAGGCGGGCGCGCCGCGCTGCGAGGCCCTGCCGATGCTCCCCTCGACGCAGCCGGGCGTGCTCGCGCAGTGGCACACCGCCAACCCCCGCGGCGAGCGGCGCGCGCACCCCGAGTGGCCCCTCGGCGTCGCCCTCACGGGCTCGGGCACCGTCGTCGCAGCGCGCGCCGCGGGCACGATCGTGGCGGTGGCGCGGCTCCCGCGCGGGGCCTCGGGGTGGGAGCCCGAGCGGGTGGTCTTCGACGCCGCCCTCGACGAGCCGGGGAGCACCGTGCTCGGCGCCGAGCTCTACACCGACGGGGCGCGCACCCTCCTCGTGGTGAGCACCGCGACGGAGCTTCGCGCGGCCCTCTCGACCGACGACGGCGCCACGTGGCGGGGCTTGTAACAAGCGCAAACGGTGAGGGCCCGACGGCGGGTGTCGGCGGGGCCGCAGTGGTGGTAGGGTCGGTGACTCTTCATGGCGCTGTTCGTCGCGCGTCCGTCGCGTAGCTCGTGGGTGTTCTTCGTGCTGGTCGCCGTGGGCGTCGCGGCCGCGCGCGGCTATGGCAACTACGAGCGCTCGGTGGTGCGTCGCGACGCGCCCGTGGCCGAGCTCGCGCAAGACCTCGCCGCGTGCACCTTCGGCACCGACTCGGCGTGGCTCCTCGCGGGCCCGACGCCCGCCGTGTGGCAAGACGCCATCGGGTCGTGGATGCGCCGCGCCGTGGCCGCCCCGCAAGACCCCGCGTGGCTCAGCCGCTGCGTGCCCTACGCGGGCCGCCTCGCCGAGCGCCTCGGTCGCACCGCGAGCGCCAACGAGGCCACCGTGGCGATCGCCAACGCGCTCCACCACAGCCTGCAAGAGGCCGCGCGCGACCCGCTCGAGCGCGTAGCCCTCGTTGACTCCGACGTGCTCCCGCGGCAGTTCGTCGCCCTCTTCGACCGGGTGCGCGCGCTCTCCGAGGGCGCCCGCGAGGGGTGGCGCGCGGTGCCCCTGCACCACGATCAGTTCGGCCTCGTGCCGACGGCGCGCACGCTGCCGCTGCGCCCGCTGCCCGCGTCGCTCCTGCACCCGACGCTCCTCTCGGGCTCGGCCTTCGCGGCGTTCTCTACGGTCGACGGCGCCGCGCACCGCTTCGAATTCGGTCGCCCCGGCGGCCCCGCCCGCGAGTCCGTCGCAGGCCCCGGCGTGCCCGTGGGCGCCGCGCGCGACGGCGTGCTGCGCGTCGACAGCGACCGGGGCCTCGGGTGGCTCCTCGGGGGCGTCGACGCGCGCGTCGTGGCCGCCCCCGACGACCTCGCCATCGCGGGCGACCCCTCGCGCTTCGCGTGGGACGTGGGCGCCACCGCCTCGACCGCGGCCCTCCTCACGGTCGACTACGGCTCGCTGCGCGTGCGCGCGACCGCCCTCGACGGCCGCCCCGCGTGGACGGCCCCCGTGGCCGTGGGCTCCGACGAGAGCGCCACCGCCGCGGTGATGGCGCCCGACGGCGACGCCTGGCGCGTCACCGTGCTGCGCCCGCTCGTCGCGACGGGCGCGCTCGAGCAATACACCGTGCGCGAAGCGGTTTCCGCCGCCCCCGCGGCCCCCGCAGCGCCCGCCGCGACGCGCGCGCTCACGGTCGAGGGGCCGGCGCGCGTCGCCTCCGACCTGAGCCTCTACGACGCCCGCGTGCTCACCTGCGCGTCGGGCGCGGTGCGCTACTTCGCCCTCGTCACAGAGCAAGACGCGACGGTGCTGCGCGTCGAGGGCGCGCGCGTTCGCTCGTCGCACACGGCCGTGCTGTGGCCCCGCAACCGCGAGGTGACCCTCGCCTGCGACGAGGGCCGCGCGCTCGTGGGCACGATGCCCGCGATGGCCCGCACGGGGCACTTTCTGTTCTCGTTCAGGCCGCGCGAGGGCGACGTGGCGCTGGCCGTCGAGCCGCCGACGGTGGGCCCCGCGGCGGCCGTGCGCGCGGTGGTGCTGGTGCGCGACGGCGTCATGGCGCTGGTGGCCAACGCGGGCGCGCTGCGGGCGTTTCGTCAGCGGCTGCGACCGGGCCTGCGCGGCGCGGCGCCGTGGGAGCCCGCCGGGCTCGTGGCGCTCGCCGCCCCGTCGCCGCAGTGGACGCGGAGCTTCACCCGCGTCGAGGCCGTGGCCACGGGCGACCGCGTGACGATGATCGTCGCGGGCGGCCTCGTGCAGCACCTGCCGCGCCCCGCCGAAGGGCAGGAGGCGAACGCCCCGCCCGACGCTCCCCCGGTGCCGTACTTCACCCTCGCGGGCAGCAACGACGGCGGGGCAACGTTCTGGTCGCTGTGAGAAGCGGCGCGTAGCGACCTTCCAAGGGCTTTTGTTGCCCGCGTGATCGCAGCCGGGCCGGCGGGCCCTTGCGTCGGCCCTCGGTAAATCCACCGATGCCGCCGCGGGCGGCGATCTGCGACGGTCACCGGCGATGAGGTCGCGCGTAGCCCCGCTGGTGCTGTCGCTGGCACTCTCGGGTCGCTCCGCCGCCGCGCAGACGCGCGGCGAGGCCGACGCCGACGAGCGCGGCGCCACCGTGCGCGCGCCCCTCCGCGACGGCGAGCGCGAGGGTCGCTCGGGCTCCGTGGTGACGCGCCGCGAGCTCGACGAGCGGGCGCCCCGCAGCACCCCCGACGCCCTGCGCTACACGCCCGGCGTCAGCGTGCAGCAGACGGGGCACGGCCAGGCCTCGCCCTACGTGCGCGGCCTCACGGGGCAGCAGGTGCTGCTCATGTTCGACGGCGTGCGCCTCAACACGGGCGTGTACCGCCAGGGGCCCAACCAGTACCTCTTCACCGTCGACGCGCAGACCGTCGAGCGCCTCGAGGTGGTGCGCGGCAGCGCCTCGGTGCGCTGGGGCTCCGACGCGCTCGGCGGCGTGGTGCTGGTGGCGCCCCGCGAGCCCACGCTCGACCCCGCGCGCCCGGGCCTCACGCTGCGCCCGTCGCTCCGCGGGCGCGCGGGCACGGCCGACCGCGAGCTCGGCGGCCGCGCGGAGCTCGACGCCCAGCTCGGCCCCGCGGTGGCCGTGCTCGTGGGCGGCGGCTACCGCGACCTGCAACCCCTCATGGCCGCGGGGCCCGTGCTCGAGCCCGCCACGGGGAGGGCGCCGCGCGTACCCTTCTTCGAAGCCGACGGGCGCACGCAGCGCGGTACGGGCTTTCGCGAGGCCACCTTCGACGCGCGCGTGGTGGCGCGGCTGCGGCCCGAGCTGCACGCGGTGGCCGCCCTCTACGGGTACCGCCAGTTCGACGCGCCGCGGGCCGACCAGTGCCCGCCGCCCTTCGGCTCCGAGCGCGAGTGCCTGGTGTTCGAAGAGCAGTTTCGCACCCTCGCCTACGCGGCCCTCCGCGGCGACGTGAGCGGCGCGCTGCGCGACGTCGACGTGACCGCCTCGTACCAGCGATCGCACGAGCGTCGGCGCCGCGACCGCCCGCTGTCGTTCGCGGTCAACGGCTTCACCGACGACGTCGACACGCTGGGCCTCGCGCTGCGCGCCGCGACGCCGCGCGTGCGCCTCGCGGGCACCGACGCGCGCCCCCTCACCCTGCGCGTGCGCTACGGCGCCGAGGTGTACCGCGACGCCGTCGCGAGCGCGTCGTGGATCACCTTCACCGACGTGAACATCACCCGCGCGTACTCGCGCGGGCAGTACGTCGAGGGCGCCACCTTCGCGCAGCTCGGCGCGTGGGCCGAGGCCGAGCTCGCGTGGCGGCAGACGCTGCGCCTCCGCGCGGGAGGGCGCCTCGCGGGCTCGCAGGCCCTCGCGCCGGGCGACGTCGCGAGCGGCACGCAGCCCGTCGACGCCGCGACCGGCGCGGCCCTCGGGCGCGTCGGCGTCGAGTGGCGGCCCGCGGGCGCGCTCTCGCTCTTCGCCAACGTCGATCAGGGCTTTCGCGCGCCCAACCTCGACGACCTCACGTCGCGGCAGCAGGCGGGCCCCGGCTTTCAGTTCGAGAACCCCAACCTCGGACCCGAGCGCGCGGTCACCTACGAGCTCGGCGCGCGCGCGCAGACGCCGTGGCTCACGGCCGAGGCGTGGGGCTTCGCGATGACCCTCGACGACGCCATCACGCGCTCGCTGCGCACCGCCGCCGACTGCCCCGCGATGACGCCCCAGTGCGGCGCCTCGTGGTCGCGCTATCAGCTGGTGAACGCGGGCGACACGTCGGTGGTGGCGGGCGTCGAGGGCGCCGTGCGCGCGCAGCTCGGCGACGGCCTCTCGCTCGCGGCCACCGCGGCGTGGGCGTGGGGCGAGGGCCCCGACCCCGCGCCGCCGCGCGCCGACCGGCAGCTCCCGCGGGTGCCGCTGTCGCGCGTCCCGCCGCTCAACGGAACGGTCGAGGCCCGCTGGCGCCACGCGCCGACGGGCTTCTACGTGGGCG
>CAISKJ010000164.1 GCA_903885885.1 uncultured delta proteobacterium | reverse complement strand
GCCTCGACAGGATCGCGGCGGCCGTCGAACTCCTGCGAGCACTGCGCAGGCCCACAGAGAAAGGCCGCGCGAAGAAATGTGAGCAACGATGAGCGCTCCGCGGGGGCGGGACGCGCGGCAGCGCGGGTGGGGGCCGTATCTGCGACAGATTCAAGGCGAGACGCAGAGGGCGGTCGCCGCCGCTACGCCATCACGAGGTCGTGCAAGAGGTCGAGGCTCACGTTGCCGCACGCCAGCACGCGCGTGTGAAACTCCTTGAGCGTGCCCTTCTCTTCGCGCAAGAACTCGTCGCGCAGCGCGAGCATCGCGCGCTGGCCAACCTTGTACGAGATGGCCTGCGCGGGCCAGCCGAGGTACCGCGTAATCTCGCTCTCGGCGTGCTCGCGGGTCATGCCCCCGAACGACTCCATCATCGCGACGGCGCGTTCGAAGGTCCACCCCTCGCCCGCTTCGAAGGGCGCATCGGCGGGAATGGTGAGCCCCAGGTGCGACCCGATGTCGATCACCACGCGGCACGCGCGCATCATCTGGTTGGCCAGCATGCCGAGCTCGTACTCGGGCTTCTCGTAGTACCCGAGCTCGCGCATGAGCTGCTCGACGTAGAGCGCCCAGCCCTCGGCGTAGCCCGAGTAGCCGTAGGCCACGCGGTGCAGCCGCGAGAGGTTCTTCGTGAGCGACACCTGAATGCCGCACTGCAGGTGATGGCCCGGAAAGCCCTCGTGGTAGGCGGTGCTCACCTCGTCCCAGTACGCGAAGGGCCCGTCGCCGTGCATCGAGTACCAGACCGTGCCGGGGCGTGAGAAATCCTCCGACGGGGGCACGTAGTAGGCGCCCAGGGCGCCGCCGGGCGGGGCCTCCTTCACGTCGATGCGACGGATCACGTCGGGGATGTCGAAGTGCGTGCCGTCGAGGTCGGCGAGGGCGCGCGCCTGGCGCTCGGTCATCGCCGCGAGAAAGGTCGCGCGGTCGGGCGCGGCCCGCGACGGGTCGGTGACCATGAGCTTCATCACCGCCGCGAGGCTCTCTCCGGGCGCGATCTTCTCGGCGAGCGCGACCATCTCTTCGCGGATGCGCCGCACCTCGGTCCACCCCCACGCGTAGGTCTCCTCGGGGTCGGGCGTCGAGCCGAGAAACTTTCGCATCTCGCGCAGGTACCGGGCGCGCCCGACGCCGTCGTCGGCCTTCGCGCGCGGGAGGTACGTGCCCTCGAGCCAGTCGCCGAGCGCGCCGTAGGCCTCGCACGCGAGGGGCGCCGCGGCCTCGATGCGCCGCGCGAGCGCCGGGTCGTCGATGCCGGCCTTCGCGAACGCGGCGGCGAGGCCGCGAAAGTACGACCGCTCGCCGCGGTTGGTGCGCGCCTGCTCGACGGCGGCCCGCACCTGCCGGGCCGCGATGAGGTGCCCCGCGTCGAGCCCCTCGGCGAGGGTGCGGCGGTAGCCTTCGAGGGCCGCGCCGACGCCCTCGAGACGCGCGGCGACGTTGGCCCACCCCGCGGCGCTCGCGGTGTCCATCGCGTCGAAGGCCATGCGCACGCTCTGAAACGTCGACGCGATGTTGTTGAGGTCGGTGTGGTGGTCGCAGTGCTCGAAGGCCGCGAGGTCGTTGTCGAGCCAGTCGAGGGTGACGTGCGACGCGAGGCTCGCCCAGCGATCGCCCTGTGCGGGACGGGCGGCCACGCGCTCCCGCCACGCGCGCATCGCGGCGGCGGTGCGGGCGACGCCCTCGGGCGAGAGGTCATCCCACCGGTGGTCGTGCCCGCTCACGCCCATGAAGGTGGCCTGAATGGGTCGGAGCGCGGCGAGGTCGTCGACGAGCGCGTCGCTGAGCGTAAAGGGCGTCGGTGTGGTCATGGCGGCGGCGGAGAGCATCACCGCGCGCCGGGAGCCGTCAAGCGACCGCTGCGCCCTACCGGATCGCGCCGCCCACGGGGAGCCCGCTGGGCACGCTGGCGGGCACGGTGGTGTCGACGGTGCCGTCGCTGAGGGCCGCGAGGAAGGCGCTCACGTCGGCGGCGTCGTCGCCGCGCGGCGCGCGCACGCCGCGGAGCTGCGGGTCCGCCGCGCGATCGTCGGCGCGGAGATAGAAGCGGTACACGTCGTCGAGGGTGTTGAACACGCCGTTGTGCATGTACGGCCCCGTGCGCGTGACGAAGCGCAGCGAGGCGGTGCGAAAGCGGTTGCGCCCGTCGCCCGCGTCGTGGGCCGCGCCCGGGAGGTCGGGCACGCCGAGGGCGTGGAGTTCGAAGTCCGAGAACATCGGACCCGCGTGGCACCCGCCGCAGCCCGAGCGTTCGAACACGGCCATGCCGCGGAGCTGCTGCGCCGTGAGCGCCGTCGCGTCGCCGCGCATGTAGCGGTCGAAGGACGCGTCGGTGGCCACGATGGAGCGCTCGAACGACGCGATGGCCGAGGCGACGCCGTCGGCGGTGACGGGCCCGGCGCCGAACGCGCGTTCGAACCGGGCGACGTAGGCGGGCACGGCCGAGAGGCGCGCCACCACCTCGGGCAGAATGTGCTCGGCGTCGTAGGCGGAGCCGCGCATCTCGCTCTCGGCCGCGATGGGGCCGAGGGCCTGCTGCTCGAGGGAGCGCGCGCGGTTGTCCCAGAACATCGGCGCGCCGAGCGCGGTGCTCGGGCCGTCGAGGGTGAGCCCGTTGAAGGCCGCGTCGAGGATGGTCATCGCGTTGCGGTTGGGCGTTGGGGCGCCGGGCGCGATGGTGCGCTGCGCGCCGAGGCCGGTGCCGCCGGTGCCGATGGAGGTGCGTCGCCCGTCGGCGTAGCCGAGCGCGGGGTGGTGGCAGCTCGCGCAGGCGACGTCGCGGTTGCCCGAGAGAATCGGGTCCCAGAAGAGGTCGCGGCCGAGGGCCACCTTGGCGTCGGTGCTGGGGTTGGCGGCGGGCGCCACGACGGGGTTCTCCGTCCCCCCGAGCGCGAGCGCCGGAGACTGCGTGAGGGTCTCGTCGAAGCGCCCGTCGTGCCCGCACCCGGGCACCAGGAGCGCGAGGAGCGCGAGCGCGCCCGCCGAGGCCGTGCTCAATGCGAAAGCACGCAGGTTCAAAGACGGTTTCGAAGCACGCATGGGACCTCGCGCGGCGCGCCACACGGCGGAGCCCGACGGAGCGTTCCGTCGGGTCTGACCGGCATGGCGGGCCATGAATGGGGGTGAGCTCGAGCCTCGCCGCCGCGTGCGCAGACCGTCGACTCAGACCGACAAGTTGCCAGTGTGAATCAACGATCCGACGTCGCTGCGCGCGGCGAGCGTTCGTTGAGTCAATGGACGCGAGGCGGCCGATTGCTTCAGAGAAAGTGTACGACCGCGCGAAGGCCCTAGCGCACGCGCCCCAGGTACACCGCCGCGTAGCAGATGGTGAAGATCACCCCGAGCATCGCGAGCAGCACGTACTTGCCCTGGGTGAGCTTGCGCGGGACGCGCGGCGGTCGGAGCCTCTGCGTACGGTACGGCACGGGCGCACGCTACCACCGCGCGCGGCGCGCGGCTCAGTGCGCGGCGATGTGCGCTTCGATCATCGCGCTCACCACCGACTCGTGGGTGATGGGCGCCATGTGCCCCGCGCCCTCCACGTCGCGCAACACGGCGCCGCGGATGCACTGCGACAGCGCCTCGGCCACGCGCCGCGCGCCATCGGGCGATCGCTCGCCGCGCACGAGCAGGGTGGGCGCCGCGAGGGTGGCCCACACCGCGGGCGGCGTGCGGTCCGAGAGCAGCGAGCGCACCTCGCCGTAGCAGACGTCGACGGTCGAGAGAAACGACGCGCGCGCCCGCTCGGGGAGCTGCGCCCAGGCGCCGGGGCCGTTCCAGTAGTCGACGAACCACGTGAGCCAGCGCTCGCCCGCGCCGGGCTCGTCGGGCAGCGTGGGCGCCGTGATGGGCTCCGCGTCGAGCGAGCGCAGCGTGGCGGCGTCGCCCGCGGCGTAGAGCACCCCGTAGGCCACCGGCTCGACCAGCGAGAGCGAGCGCACCGCCTCCGGGCGATGGAGCGCCGCGGTGAGCGCCACGAGGCCGCCGTAGGAGTGCCCCACCAGGTGCGCGGGCTCGCTCAAGGTGTCGAGCACGGCCTCGAGGCCCAGCACGTCGAGGTGCCAGTGAAACACCTCGCCCTGCGGCCACGGTGAGCTCTCGCCGTAGCCGATGAGGTCGGGGAGCAGCACCCGGTGCGAGCCGTCGAGGCGCGCGGCGAGGCGCTTCCACTGCTTCGACGACATGCCCGTGCTGTGCACCAGCACCGCGGGAGCGCCCGCTGTTCCGCTCTCTTCGACGGCGAGCGCGTAGCCCGCGAAGGTGACCCTGTGAGCCATCGCGTCGCCCTATAGCAGCCGCCATTGCGCGCGTTCAAGCGGCCGAGGCGCTGTGCGACACTCGGCGGCACCCCTATGGCGCGCAGCACCGTGGCACCGATTCTCTTCGCCGACGTGTTCGGCGTCACCGCCGTCGATGGGCGCGGCGTCGCGCGCTCCAAGCCGTTGCCCTATGGGTG